>NZ_BCPO01000031.1:0-48764 GCF_016586105.1 Burkholderia sp. E168m15 | reverse complement strand
GGCGCGCCGAGCGCAACGCACACGTGGCCGCTCGCGGTCGCGCGGCTCGTCGCGAACGCGGCACGCGCCGCCCAGCGTGCCGACGCGGACGGCGCACCGGCACGTCGCGCGAGGTCACCGATGCGGCGCGCGAAGCCTTCCGCGAGCGCAATGCCGAAATCGGCCGGCTCGGGCAGCCGCGCGACGAGACCGCCGGTGAATTCGAGCATGTCGTCGGATGCGGTCATGCGCGGCCCCCTTCCATCATCCGGTCGAGTGCGTCGACGAGCGCGCGGGCGGGCCGCCGCGCATGCACGCCGGCCGGCTCGCCGCCGCTGCGCCAACCTGGCCGCACGCCGCGCACGAACAGGTACAGGTAACCCGCGATATGCGTGTCGTAGTCGTAATCCGGCAACCGGCCGCGCAGATAGCGATGCAGCGCGACCGTATAGAGCAGCGCCTGCAGGTGATATGCGTGATCGGCCATCGCGACGTCGAGCGCGCGCGGGCCATAGGCGTCCGGCGTCGTGCCGAGGTGGTTCGACTTCCAGTCGACGATCCAGAAACGGCCGTCGTGTTCGACGATCATGTCGATGAAACCCTTGATGAAACCGGCGAGCGTGCCCGCCTCCAGTGCAACGTCCGGATAACCGTGCGCGACCAGCAGCCGGCGCAGCGCCAGCAGGTCCAGCGACGGCGCCGGAAACAGGAAACCCATTTCGTCGAGCCGCTTCGCCGGATCGAGATCGACGAGCCGCATGCCCGGCACGAGCTCGGTGTGCACGACGTCGTCGACGAGCCGCACCATCATCGCCGGCAGACGCGCCGCAAGCGCCGGCTCGGCCTCGACCGGCCGGTCGTGCAGCGCGCCGAGCGCGGCCGCGTGCCACGATTCGGGCTCCGTGAACCGGCTGAGTTCGAACAGGCGGTGCAGGCATTCGCCGGCCGCCGCGCCGCGCGGGAACACGAGGATGTCGTCGTCCGGCGGGTCGGTCGCAACCGTATCGGCGAATATCAGTTCGCCGTCCGGCGTCACCGCGGCGAGCGCATCGTGATCGGGCCGCAGTTCGTCGTCGGGCACGGCGGCGACGCCCGCCTCCTCGCGCGCCATCGACGCGGTCAGCGAGCTGAAGCTCGCCAACCGCCACGCATCGCGCAGCACGCGCGTCGCATGGCGCGCCGCGAGCGTCTGCGACGCGTCGTGCCCGGCCGCGAGACGCTCGCGGCGCGCGGGCACGGGCAGCGGCGCGACGCTCACGGGACCGCCCGCGAGCGCGCGCCATGCCGCCTCGAGCGCGGCTTCGTCGGGCGGCTCGTCGAGCCACGCATCGAACGCATGGCCGGCACCGGCGACGAGCCAGTTGAGCACGCTACGCCGCGCTTCGCGCGTCGAACGCGACGACAGGTAGGGCCCGGCGACGACATAGCAGCGATACACCGCGCGCGTGAGCGCCACGTAGACGAGCCGCGCGCGCTCCGCGGCCTGCTCGCGCAGCGCCTGCCGCGCCGCGTGCGCGGCCGCTTCGTCGTCGCATCCGTAATGCAGCACCGCATCGCCCGCGTCGTCGTGATATTCGCGCGCATCGGGAAGCGCGGAAGACGGCGGCTCGCGTAGCCCGCCGTCGTTGAGGAACGGACAGAACACGACCGCGTATTCGAGCCCCTTCGACTTGTGCACCGTGACGATCTGCACGAGGTTGCGATCGGATTCGAGCCGCAGTTGCGCTTCCTCGCCGCCGCCGTCGAGCCGTTGCGCGGCGAGCCAGCGCAGCGTCGGCGCGATACCCGGTTGCGCGGATGCCCGCGCCTGCGTCAACTCGGCCAGATGGTTGATGTCGGTCACGCGGCGCTCGCCGTCCGCACCGGCCATCAGCCGTTCGGCGATCCGCAGCTCGCGCGTGAACGTGCGCCACATCACCGCGAAGCCGCGTTCGCGCCACAGCAGCCGATACCGCGAGAAGCGCTCGACCCAGCTCATCGCGTCCGCACTGTCGGCCGCCGACGCGCCGGGTGGCGCATCGCCGTCGCCCTGCTCCATGCGCCACAGCGCGCCGGCATCGAGCCCGAACCAGTCGGACGCGAGCGCCGCGCGCAGACGCCGCAGGTCGCCCGGCGCATCGATCGCCGCCAGCACGCGTTCGAGCTGTTCGGCGTCGCCGGTCGAGAACACCGACGCCTGCGCCAGCTCGACGCTGCCGATGCCCCACGTCGCGAGCACGCGCTTCACGAGGCTGCCCTGCCGGTGCGTCTGCACGAGCACCGCGATGTCGCCCGGCGACAACGGCGACTCTCCCAACCGCACACGCCCTTCACGCGCGCCGCGCATCAGCCGCGCGATCTCGGCCGCGCAGGCCTGTGCAGCCTGCGCCTGCGCATCGCGCTTGAGCAGCGTACCTTCGCCGCCCGGCAGCGCCCACACCCGGAAATCGCCGGCCGGGCCCGGATCGGTCTCGTCGACGAACGGCGCACGCACACGCGTGCCGGCGCGCACCGCGTAATAGTCGAGCCCGTCGAGCACGAACGCGCGCGGATTCGACAGGAAGAAGCGGTTGCACGCGTCGACGATCGCAGGCGTCGAGCGCTGGTTGACCGCGAGCGTGTAGCACGCGCTCGCCCGTGCGCGCGCGGCGAGATAGGTATGCAGGTCGGCCGCGCGGAAACTGTAGATCGCCTGCTTCGGATCGCCTACGAGAAACAGCGGGCCGCGCGGCGCGAAGATCCGGTCGAAGATCGCGAACTGCAGCGGATCGGTATCCTGGAACTCGTCGATCAACGCGGCCGGATAGCGCGCGCGCAGCGTCTCGGCGAGCCATGGATGCGCGTGCAGCGCGTGATACAGGTTCGCGAGCAGGTCGTCGAACGACACGACGCGTCGCGTGCGCTTGCGCTCGGCCAGCTCGCCGGGCGCCATGTCGAGCCATTCGGCGATCAGCGCGAGCCAGCGCGCGCGCTGCGCAGCCTCGGCTGCGGCCACGGCCGCTTCGAGCGCGTCGGCCACGTCGAAGAACGCATGTGCGGGTGTCGCACCGCCTTTTTTGGTCGCCTTCGTCAGCGCGGTTTGCGTGAGCTTCAGCGCGGCTTTCGGCAGCGCGGCCGTCGCGTCGCCCTGCTCGAAATGCACGGCCCACGCGGCAAGCGCATCGGCAACCGCGTCGGGCTTGTGCGAGCGTTGATTCAGCACGGGCTGCGCGGCGCGCAGCAACGCATCGATCGCGTCGCGCTCGGCCGCCCACATCCGCGCCGCCTCGGCGAAGCATTCGGCCGCCGCCGCTTCGGCTGATTCGTCCGGCTCGGTCACGCCATCCCAGCGCAGCGCGGCGAGCGGCTTCTTCAGCCGGCGTGCAAGCTGTGCATCAAGCGCGGCCGGGCCGGCGCCCGATTCGACGAGCCAGGTCGCGAAGCCCGGCCAGCGCGCGGCCGCCGGTTCGACACGCGTGCGCCAGAAATCCGCCGCGAGTTCGAAGCGCAGCGACGCATCGTCGGCCTCCATGTCGAACGCGAACGGCATCGCGGCCGCGAACGGCGCTTCCTGCAGTGCACGCTGGCAGAACGCGTGGATCGTATGGATCGCCGCCTGGTCGAACGCGCGCAGCGCGCGCCGGATCCGCTTCGCGGCCGTCCCGGAGTCGAGCGCGCCGTCGTCGCCGAGGGTGGTCTCCAGCAGGCGCGCGATGAACGGATCTCCGCCGTCGTCACCCGTGTCGAGCGCATGCGCAAGCTGCGCGAGCCGGCTGCGAATCCGCTCGTGCAGCTCGGCCGTCGCCGCTTTCGTGAAGGTCACGACGAGGATCTCGTCCGCGCCGAGATCCTTTTCGAGCAGCAGACGCACGTACAGCGCGCAGATGTTCCAGGTCTTGCCGGTGCCGGCCGACGCCTCGATCTGGTTGACGCCGTCGAGCGGGCACGCGAATACGTCGAGTTCGAGCGCCTGCTGCTGCGACACGGCGCTCATGCGACCTCCTTCAGATGCTCGACGAGCGGCTCGAACACGAGTCGCGCAAGCGTGCCGAACGGCTCGTCGAGCGACGGATGCGCGCCGCGCCACGCGATCGCGATGGCCGGGTCGTCGGCTTCGCTCACGACCCGCTCGTTGATCCACACGCTCGCGGCCTTCGCCTCGCCGTCAGATACCCGCGCCCACGCACTGCGCGGGAAAAACCGCAGCGGCATGCGCCGCCCCGCGCGAAACAGCGCGGCCAGCGGCGCGAGCCGTTCGAGCGGCGCCGCGACGGGCGTCAGCTCGAACGCACCGCCGCTGCCGAACCACAGCGTGCGGCGCGGGCCGCCGGGCTCGATCGCACAGTAGACGAGATGCGCGAGCCACGCGGACAGGTAATCGCGCGCGCTCGGCCGCGCATAGCGGTAGATGACCTGCCCGGCCGGCGTCAGCCGGTTCAGCGTGCCGTGCAATTCGAGCGGCGCGCTCACCGCGTCGGCCGCCAGCATCGCGTCGTCGGCGCCGAACAGCGCCTGCTCGGTGTCGGGCCACTTCGGTGCGACGATGAGCGAGAACGGCCGCCGCTCGATCCCGTCGGCCAGCGCACGGCGCACGTTCGACGCAAGCTGCGTCATCGAACCGAGCGCCTGGTCGCGCCACACCGCCCCCGTCGCGCCGCCGGGCAGTTCGGGGCTCGCGTCCGCAATGCGCAGCGCGTGATCGTGCACGCCACCCTCGCCCGCTTCGATCAGGAGCGGCAGCACGCGCTCGGCCAGCGCGTCGCTGCCGGCAAAGTCCAGCGCGAATGGCTCGGTATCGAGTAGTTCGGCCTGTGCGTCGGCGAGCACGATGCCGAGCCGGCCGCGTAGCAACGCACGCGCCGGATGCCGCCAGAAGCGTTCGAATTCGCTGAACGCGACGGGCTCGACCGGCTCGGCCGGCAGCGGCTGCGCGAAGAACGGCTGCTCGCGCGGCTCGCCGCGCGACGCTTCGGCGGCCAGCAGCGACGCGAGTGTCGCCCGCTCGGCGTCGTACGACACGAGTTCGCTGCCCGGCTGGAAATACGCGGCCGCGAACGGTTGCAGCGGATGCTCGACGATGAACGCGCGCCGCGCGGCATCGACCGCATCCGGTGCGGCGCCGAGCCCGGCCGTGACGATCGCCAGATGATCGAGCAGCTCGTCGACGAGCGCCGCGGGCGGCAACGGCGCATTGTCGCGGATGCTGCGGCCCGTATAGGCGATCAGCAACCGGTCGCGTGCGGCGAGCAACAGGTCGAGAAACAGATTGCGCTCGTCGTCGCGACGCTGCCGGTCGCCCAGCTTCGGCAGCACGGCCATCAGGTCGAATTCATCCGCGCGCGCGAGACTCGGCAGCACGCCGTCGTCCATCCCGAGCAGGCAGACGACGCGATACGGCAGGCCGCGCAAGCTCGTCAGCGACGAGAACGTGACGCCGCCCCACGGCACCCCGCCGCGGGCCGGATCGTCGAGCGCCGCGGTGAGCCCCGCGCGCACGACGGCCGCCGGCAACGCCTCGTCCGGCGCACCTTCCGTCATCGCGGCCAGCATCGCGTCGAGCGCGTCGCGCACGCCGGCCAGCGCATCCGCATACGCGGCGCCCGAATCGAAGAAGCGCGCGAGCGTGTCGGCAAACAGCTCGCTCCAGCCGCGCGGCGTGTGCGACTCGGCGAGCCGCCGCGCGAAGCCGTCGAGATCGTCGGTGAAGCGTGCGAGCCGGCCGAGCAGTTCGGCCTCGCTGCCGGTGGCCGCCTCGATCGGCAACCACGCGCCGATCGGCGCCGCCCCTTCGGGCATCGCATAGCCGAGAAAGAGCCGCGCGAGCGCATCGGAGAACGTATGGCGCGGCGCGGGCACGGCCGCGTCGTCGCTCGCGAGCGGCGACAGCCCGCGCCGCGCGCCGGCGGCCGCGAGCCAGGTCTGCACGGTTTCGAGCGCGGCCGCGTCGATGTCGTAGCGAGCGGCCACCGCATCCACGCGCAGCCATTCGACCAGCTCCGGCGCGCCGACCTGCCGTTCCGGCAACGCGAGCCAGTCGAGCAGCACGCGCGCGACCGGGTTCGCCTGCGACGGCGGCAGGCCGGTGATCCGGTACGGCACCCGCGCGCCGCCGGCGCCGGCCGTGCCGAACACCGCGTCGATCAGCGGCCCGGCCGCGGCGAGATCGGCGACCGCGACGAGCACGTCGGACGGCTGCAGGCTCGTATCGGCGTCGAACCAGGCAAGCAGCCGGTCGTGCAGCACCTCGAGCTGGCGTGCGAGGCTGTGGCACACGTGCACCTCGATCCCCCGCTCGACCGGCGTGTCGCCGATGTCGGCTTCCGGCTGCAATTCGAGGATCGCGTTCTGCACGCGCGCGAGCCAGGTGGGTGCGGGATTCTCGACGAAACGCGACGCATCGCCCGACGCGGCGCTTTCGGTCAGTTCGTGCAGCATGTGCAGTTGCGCCTGCGTCTGCCTGCCCCATTCGGCGAGCAGCGGATGACCGACTTCCTGGTAGTCGCGCCGCCCGGCCGCATCGAGCGCCTCGGCATGCGCGGCGGTCACGATGTCGAACCAGAATTCGCGGCACGGGTTCAGCGCGTAGACGCGCACGTCGATCCAGCGCGACAGTTCGCGCAACAGCGCGACGTGCAGCGGCGGCATCGTCGGCAGCGCGAACACGCTGACCGATTCGGGCCAGTCGGCCCGCGCGACCGCGTCGGCATCGAGATGGCGCGCTTCGACGAGGAAGCGGTGTGCCGGCGGCGTGCCGCTGTCGCTCAGCTCGGCGAGCAGCGCACGCCACAGCGCAGCCTGCCAGCGCTCGTCGTCGCGCGCGGCGTCGCTGATCCCGCGCGGTGCGGCGTCGCCCGCGAGCACCGATTCGCCGGCCTGCCACGCGGCCAGCCATTCGGGGCGGTAGGTCAGATAGTGATCGAGCACGGCCGCGACGCGATGGGCCAGTTCGTAGCGCATCGCATCGTCGGAAGCCGACAGATACGCGGCGAGCCGCGGCGACGCGAGCCACGGCGCACCATCGGCCGCCTGCGCGAACAGCCGGTAGCAGCGCCACACGAGCCGGTCGGGCGCGAACGGCGAGCGCGCGGGCACCGTCAGCACGCGGCCGATCTGCGCCCACAGCCACTGCGCGAGATAGGTGAACTCGACGTTCGCGCACACGCCATTGCGCGCGGCGATGTCGAGCTCGAGACGGCGGCGCAGCGCCGCGCTCGGCACGATGACCTGTTGCGGCGCCCACGGGCCGTTGCGGGCCGGGAACGCGGTCAGATCCTCGAGCAGCGCGTCGGCCAGCGTTTCGTGACGGTTCGAATAGAAGAGATGGAGCATGAGGCGGGCGTCGGAACCTCGCACCGACGGGGCCGGGCGAACAGGATGACCAAGGATAGCAAAGGGCCGCAGCCACGGCCATCGTCCGGACAGCCAGCTTTTGCGAGCCGCGAAATACGATAGACTCGTCGCCAGTCAATACGCCGCCCCGGCGTCTTCGTCTGTCATTCAGCCCATCGATGCGCTATTCGGTCGAAATCAGAAAGTTTTTCTACAGCCAGTACTTTTTCGGCGGCCTGCGGATCGCGGTCGGCGTGTCGCTGCCGGCCGTGTTGTGCCTGATCGTGTTTCACAACCGCGAGCTTGGCTTCACGATCTCGACGGGCGCGCTCGGTGCGTGCGTGGTCGACATGCCGGGCCCGCTGAAGTACAAACACAACGAAATGCTCGCGTGCAGCGTGATCGGCTTCCTGGCCGCGCTCGCGACCGGTCTCGCGACCCCGAACATCTTCGCGCTGTGGCTCACGATCGTGCCGCTCACGTTCGTGCTGTCGCTGATCGTCGTCTACGGCAACCGCTGGCCGCAGATCAGCTTCGCGACGCTGTTCATGATGGTGATGACGCTCGAGGAGAAGTTCACGCCGCTGCAGGCGTTCGTCAACGCCGGCTGGATTCTCGCGGGCGGCCTCTGGTACACGTACTGGGCCACGCTCGTGTCGCAATGGCAGGCGCGCCGAATCGAGCAGCAGGCGCTGGCCGAAAGCCTGTTCGCCTGCGCCGACTACCTGCTCGCGCGCGCGCAGTTCTACGACCTCGACGCCGATCTCGACGAGTGCTACCGCAATCTCGTCGCCCGGCAGATCACCGCGGTCGAAACGCAGGAAACCGCGCGCGACATCGTGCTGCGCAACCTGCCGAAGCTGCGGCGCGGCAAGCTCGATCCCGGCCGCACGACGATGTACAACCTGTTCATCAACAGCGTCGACCTGCACGAGCTGTTCGTCGGCGCGCACACCGACTACCCGCTCGTGCGCAACACGTTCGGCGGCTCGGACCTGATCATTTTCTATCGCGACCTGATCCGCAAGGCCGCAGCCGATCTCGAGGAGGTCGGCCTCGCGGTGCTCGAAAACCGCGCGCCGCATTCGCACATCAGCGTGAAGGCCGAGCTGCGCGCGATCGAGTATGAGATCGAGTTGATGCGCAAGAAAAACTTCGCGGCCACCCACGCGGAAGCCTATGCGGCCGTGGTCGCGACGTTCCGGCGCATCTGGAGCGCGACGCGCCTGATCGACCGGATGCGCCGCAACCTGTCGGGCCACGCCGATCCGCAGCAAACCGAACTGAAGATCGACAAGGCGCTCACGCGCTTCCTGCAGCGCCGCCGCATGTCGCCGCTGCTGATCTTCTCGAACCTGAACATGCGCTCGCCGAGCTTTCGCCATGCACTGCGCGTGACGATCGCAGTGGCGGTCGGCTTCTGGATCGGCCGGCTGCTGCCGCTCACCAACGCGTACTGGATCGTGATGACGACCATCATCATCCTGAAGCCCGGCTATTCGCTGACCAAGCAGCGCAACGCGGCGCGTATCGTCGGTACGCTGATCGGCTGCGCGGCGAGCGTCGCGCTGATCTACACGGTCAAGGATACGCACCTGCTGATCGCGATCATGTTCGGGTCGATGGTGATGAGCTACAGCCTGCTGCTGTTCAACTATGCGGCGAGCGTCGTGTTCACGTCGTCATACGTGCTGCTGATGTTCCACCTGCTCGCGCCGGGCAGCATGCGGATCATCGGCGAACGCGCGATCGACACGGTGGTCGGCTGCATGATCGCGATCGCCGCGAGCCGGCTGTTCCCGTACTGGGAATACCGGCTGATGGGCAAGCTCGTCACCGACATGTTGACGTCCACCCGCAAGTATTTCGAGGCCGTGTGGCGTGCCGGGCGCGGCATGTCGCCGCCGGTGCCGGTGCCGACCGCCGACGGTGCCGCCGTCGTCGCGGGCGTCGCCGCCGCGATCGAATCCCCGACGGCCAGCCTCGACGACGACTACCGCTACCGCCTCGCCCGCAAGGACGTGCACATCGCGTTCGCGAACCTCGGGCAGGCGTTCCAGCGGATGATGATCGAGCCGAAGGCGCACCAGCGCTTCGTGCCCGAACTGAACGACCTGCTCGTGCAGACGCACGTGCTCGGCGCGCAGATCACGGCCGCCGCGCCGCTGATCCGCAGCGCATGCGCGGCCGACGGCGGCCTCGTCCACGACGATGCGCTGCAGCGCGGCCTCGCCGCGGTGCTCGACAATCTCGAGAAGGCCGAGGCCGGCGAGCCGCCGCCCACCGACCAGCTCGAAGCGTCGAAGCAGATCACGCGCGATCTCGATGCGATGGTCGTGTCCGCGGAAAAATCCGATGCAGTCGGCGCCGAGCTCACGCACGACCTGAAGGTGCTCGCGCACCAGTGCAAACAGATGCTCGCGTCGTCGCTGCTGATCCGCAAGGATGCGAGCGTGATCCGCCTGCCGGCCTGACCTCCGGCTGTCCGCGCCGGCAGGCCGGCCCGCGCACGACGCGGCTCGGCCACCGGCGCGCCTCGATTCAACGATCCCCCGAAGCATGCTCCACCGCTCCATGCGGCGCGCGCATTCAGCGCGCGACCGCCCCACGCCCCGTTCCGCTCGCCGCGCCAGTCAGGGAATACCCGATTCCGGTCACCGGGTCCGGCTTGTTATCATTCGTTCACATTCAAGTTGTATAGACAACTTGGCGCACTCGAACCGGCCCCGCTCGCCAGGTTCGTCGCATAACGATATCGGAGACTCGATGAAAAACTTGCAGCGCCACCTGAGCGCGCGGCACATCCGCTTTCTCGCGCTGGGCTCGGCGATCGGTACGGGCCTGTTCTACGGCTCCGCGTCCGCGATCCAGCTTGCCGGCCCGGCCGTGATCCTCGCGTACATCCTGGGCGGCGCGGCCGTCTACATGGTGATGCGCGCGCTCGGCGAGATGGCCGTGCGCGAACCCGTCGCCGGCTCGTTCGGCCACTACGCGACCGAGAACCTCGGCCCCTTCGCGGGCTTCGTCACCGGCTGGACCTACACGCTCGAAATGGTGATCGTCGCGATCGCGGACATCACCGCGTTCGGCATCTACATGGGCTTCTGGTTTCCGGACGTCCCGCAATGGATCTGGGTGCTCGGCGTCGTCGCGATCATCTGCGGGCTGAACCTGTGCCACGTGAAAGTGTTCGGCGAGCTCGAATTCTGGCTGTCGATCATCAAGGTCGGCGCGATCGTCGCAATGATCGGCGGCGGCGTCGCGATCCTGCTGACCGGCATGCACTTCGGTCATTCGGCCGACTTGCCGACGTTCGCGAACCTGTGGAACCACGGCGGCTTCTTGCCGAACGGCATCGGCGGGCTGATCGCGTCGCTGTCGGTGGTGATCTTCGCGTACGGCGGGATCGAGGTGATCGGGATGAGCGCCGGTGAGGCGAAGGACCCGGAACGCGTGATTCCGCGCGCGATCAACGCGGTGCCCGCACGCATCCTGCTGTTCTACGTGCTGACGATGGTGGTGCTGATGTCGATCAGCCCGTGGACGGGTGTCGGCAGCGACGGCAGCCCGTTCGTGCAGATCTTCTCGGCGCTCGGCGTGAAATCGGCCGCGACGATCCTGAACCTCGTCGTGATCAGCGCGGCGATCTCGGCGATCAACAGCGACATCTTCGGCGCGGGCCGGATGATGTTCGGGATGGCGCGGCAGGGTCAGGCGCCGCGCGTGCTGATGACGACATCGCGCCACGGCGTGCCGTGGGTCACGGTGCTCGTGATGGCCGGCGCGCTGCTGGTGGGCGTGCTGCTCAACTACCTGATGCCGAAGGACGTGTTCCTGGTGGTCGCCGCGATCGCGACGTTCGCGACCGTGTGGGTGTGGCTGATGATCCTGCTGTCGCAGGTGGCGATGCGTCGCCGCCTGTCGAGTGCCGAAGTCGCCGCGCTGAAGTTCAAGGTGCCGCTGTGGCCCGTCGCGCCCGCGCTGACGATCGCCTTCATGGGCTTCGTGATCGTGATGCTCGGCTGGTTCGAGGATACGCGCGTGGCGCTGTATGTCGGCGCGGCATGGCTCGCGCTGCTCGCGGCCGTGTTCTACGCACGGATTCGCCCGAAATTCGCACCTGCGTCACGTTGACGCACGGCGGACTGGCCGGTGCGGCGCGCCGGTTCCGACGCGCCTTCCGATGTCCCGGTTCCGCGCGGCGCCCGTCGCGCCGGACGCCGCGGATCGACTCCCGTGGCATGCCCCGCACGCGACCCGATCAGGCCGCGTAGCGGCGCGTCAGTGCGACGCCGCGCTCGCGGCCTCGGCCGGATGGGCCTCGTCGTACGCGTGCTTCTGCGAAATCGCGTTGTACAGGATCGTCCCGATCACGAGCAGCACGGCCACGACGATCAGGATGCTCACGTTGCGGACAGGGTTCTTCTTGCGCTGATCGTTCATGGTCGGTGCGGCTCCGTCAAATTCGTCGAAGCGGGCATTCTACGCGCTTGCGCCCACACTGCACCGCCCCGTTCGCCGCCCTCCGGCCCCGGCTTCTCCTCCGCTTTCCGTCAGCTTTCGATTGTTAATCGTTCCCATTTCGATCTAGAATCCAAAGTCTTTCATTTTGTAATGTTTCGGGTCGCTCGGGCGGCAGGCGCGCCCCGGAACGCTCCCTCGTCCACCTGCCGCACCGGAGTCTTCATGTCGAATCCGCGCACCCGCCTGCTGCCGCTCGCCGGCGCCCTCGCCGCCGCCGCAGCAGCCTTCGCGCCGCTTGCCCACGCGGCCGAGGAAGTGAGCCTGTACACCACCCGCGAGCCGAAGCTGATCCAGCCGCTCATCGACGCGTTCACGAAGCAGAGCGGCGTCAAGGTCAACACGGTGTTCGTGAAGGACGGCCTGCTCGAGCGCGTGAAGGCGGAAGGCGCGCAGTCGCCGGCCGACGTGCTGATGACGGTCGACGTCGGCAACCTGCTCGACCTCGTCGACGGCGGCGTCACGCAGCCGGTGCGCTCGAAGGTGCTCGACGACGCGATTCCCGCGAACCTGCGCGCCACGAACGGCGACTGGTACGCGCTGTCGCTGCGCGATCGCGTGCTGTACGTCGAAAAGGACCTGAAGGTCGATGCGTTCCGCTACGAAGATCTCGCCGATCCGAAATGGAAGGGCAAGGTCTGCATCCGCTCGGGCCAGCATCCGTACAACACCGCGCTCGTCGCGGCGATGATCGCGCACGACGGCGAGGCCGCGACCGAGACATGGCTGCGCGGCGTGAAGGCGAACCTCGCACGCAAGGCGACCGGCGGCGACCGCGACGTCGCGCGCGACATCCTCGGCGGCATCTGCGACGTCGGCCTCGCGAACGCTTACTACGTCGGCCACATGAAAAACGCCGAACCGGGCAGCGATGCGCGCAAATGGGGCGACGCGATCAAGGTCGTGCGGCCGACCTTCGCGAACGCGAAGAGCGGCGGCACGCACGTGAACATCAGCGGCGCGACGGTCGCGAAGCACGCGCCGCACAAGGCCAACGCGGTGAAACTGCTCGAATATCTCGTGTCGCCGGAAGCGCAGGCGCTGTATGCGCAGGCGAACTACGAATACCCGGTGCGCGCGAACGTGAAGCTCGACCCGGTGATCGCCAGCTTCGGCACGCTGAAAGTCGATCCGCTGCCGCTGGCGGACATCGCGAAGCATCGCAAGCAGGCGAGCCAGCTCGTCGACAAGGTCGGCTTTGACAACTGACGCATCGCCCGCCCGCGCCTGCCGCGAGCCGAGCGGCCTGCGCCTGCGGCCGCGCGCGGGCAGCCTGTGGCTGCTCGCGGCGCTGACGATCGCCGCGGCGGTCGCGGCGCCGCTCGCGGTGCTCGTGGCCGCCGCCTTCGACGCCGATCTCGCGCACTGGCGGCATCTCGCGGAATTCGTGCTGCCGCAGGCGCTCGTCAATACGCTGCTGCTGCTCGCCGGGGTCGGCACGATCGTGTCGATCGTCGGCACCGGCTGCGCATGGCTCGTCACCGCCTACGATTTTCCCGGCCGCCGGACCCTGACCTGGGCACTGCTGCTGCCGCTCGCGGTGCCCACCTACATCGTCGCGTTCGCGTATCTCGATCTGCTGCATCCGATCGGCCCCGTGCAAGGCGCGATCCGCTGGCTGCTCGGCTTCGACAGCCCGCGCCAGTTCCGTCTGCCCGACCTGCGTTCGCTGCCCGGCGCGATCTTCGTGCTCGGCTTCGTGCTGTATCCGTATGTCTATCTGAGCACGCGCGCGATGTTCGTCACGCAGTCCGCGAGCCTGCTCGAGGCCGCGCGCACGCTCGGCGCGGGCCGCCTCGCGACGTTCTGGCGCGTCGTCGTGCCGCTGGCCCGCCCGGCGATCGCGGTCGGCGTGAGCCTCGCGCTGCTCGAAACGCTGAACGATATCGGCGCGTCGGAATTCCTCGGCGTGCAGACGCTGACCGTGTCCGTCTATACGACGTGGATCACGCGCTCCGATCTCGCCGGCGCCGCGCAGATCGCGCTGGCGATGCTCGCGATCGTCGTCGGCATGATCGCGCTCGAACGCTATGGGCGCCGCCGCCAGCGCTACGCGCACGGCCGACGCATGCGGCCGATCGCGCCGCGCCGCCTGACCGGCGCGGCCGCGCTGGGCGCCGCCGTGCTCGGCTGGCTACCCGTCCTGCTCGGCTTCGGCGCGCCGGCCGCGTACCTCACGGTCGAAACGGCCAAGCGGCTGCACCTCGTCGGCGGCATCTCCGCGCAATTGATGACGGGGCTCGCGAACACGCTGACGATCGCGACCGCCGCCACCGTCGCGACGCTCGCGTGCGGACTCGTCGTCGCGTGGGCCGCCCGCGCGCAGCGCGACAGCGCCGGTGCGGGCCCTGCCCGCCTGTGCGCGCGGATCGCGAGCCTCGGCTACGCGGTGCCAGGCACCGTACTCGCGATCGGCCTGCTGATTCCGTTCGCGGCGGCCGACCGGCTGTTCGGCGCGGCGCTCGGCCGCGACGGGCTGCTGCTGATGGGTTCGGCGACCGCGCTCGTGATCGCCTATACCGTGCGTTTTCTCGCGATCCCGGCCGGCGGCATCGAGGCCGGCCTCGCGCGCATTCCGCCGTCGCTCGAACAGGCCGCGCGCTCGCTCGGCGAGACGGCCGGCGGCACGTTGCGCCGCATCCACCTGCCGCTGTTGCGGCCCGCGCTCACGACGAGCGCGCTGCTGGTGTTCGTCGACGCGATGAAGGAGCTGCCGGCCACGCTGCTGCTGCGTCCGTTGAATTTCGACACGCTCGCGACCTGGCTGTATGCGGAAGCCGCGCGCGGCACCTATGAAGAAGGCGCGGTCGCCGCGCTCGCGATCGTGCTGGCCGGGCTCGTGCCCGTGATCCTGCTCGCCCGCACCCGCCACAAGATCGGAGCCTGACACCGTGAACCTGCTCGAACTCGACGACCTCTGCGTCGCCTACGACACGCCGCACGGCCGCCGCACCGTGGTCGACGGCCTGAGCCTCGCGCTGCCGCGCGGCGACATCGGCTGCCTGCTCGGCGCGTCCGGCTGCGGCAAGACCACCGTGCTGCGCGCGATCGCCGGCTTCGAACCCGTGCGCATGGGGCGCATCGTGCTGGACGGCACGCCGGTCGCGGCGCCGTCGCTCGACGTGCCGCCCGAGCGGCGGCGCATCGGCATGATGTTCCAGGATTACGCGCTGTTTCCGCACCTGAGCGCGGCCGACAACGTCGCGTTCGGCCTGCGGCGCATGCCGAAGGCCGAACGGCGCCTGCGCATCGCGGAGATGCTCGACCTCGTCGGCCTAGCCGATTCCGGCGACGCGTATCCGCACGAACTGTCGGGCGGCCAGCAGCAGCGCGTCGCCCTCGCACGCGCCCTTGCACCGTCGCCGGAATTGCTGCTGCTCGACGAGCCGTTCTCGAATCTCGACGTCGATACGCGCGAGCGGCTCGCGTTCGAGCTGCGCGACATCCTGAAGCACACGGGCCACACCGCGATCCTCGTCACGCACAATCAGGCGGAAGCGTTCGCGATCGCCGACCGGATCGGCGTGATGAAGGACGGCCGGCTCGCGCAATGGGACACGCCGTATGCGCTGCACCATCATCCGGCCAGCCCGTTCGTCGCGGATTTCGTGCGCCGCGACGCGCTGGCCGACGAGCGCGCACGCGCGCTGGCGCGCGGCCGCTGAAGCCGCGCGGCCGACGCGGCGGCAAGCCCGTCAGGCCGGCTCGGCCAGATCGCGCACGGGCAGCGCGGTCGAATACTTGATCTGCTCCATCGCGAACGACGAACTGACGTCGAACAGCGGCACCGTGCGAATCAGTTGCTTGTAGACGCGGTCGTAATCGTCGATGCCGGCCACCACCACGCGCAGCAGGTAATCGGTCTCGCCGCTCATCCGGTACACCTCGACCACTTCCGGCATGTCGCGCACCGCCTGCGTGAAACGCTGCGCCCATTCCTCGGTGTGCTGGTTCGTGCGGATCGCGACGAACACGGTCGTGCCGACCCCGAGCTTGCGCGGATCGCACAGCGCGACCTGCGCGCGAATCGCGCCGGTTTCCTTCAGCCGCTGCACGCGCTTCCAGCACGGCGTCTGCGACAGGTTCACGCGCTGCGCCAGCTCCGCGATCGGCAGCGTGGCATCCGCCTGCAGCAGCTCCAGCAGCTTGCGATCGATGGCGTCCATTTCTCCATTCCCTCGTCGATAGAAATTTATTCTATTCATCCTGCCCAACGGGGAACAATATGAAAAGTGTCTCGGCACGTCGACCGGTGTAAATACCGATCCGCCACGCGCTCGCCGCCCCAAATGAAACAGGCGACGCCACCCGCGAGGGGTGGCGTCGCCTGACATCGTCGCGCGTCGCGGCTTGCACGCCGCGCCCGGGCCGGCGCTCACACGCCGCCGGCCGCCACGCCGATCAATACGCGACCGTCGCGATTTCGCGCACGAAGCTGTCCTGCTCGAGCGCGTCGACGAACGCGACCGCGTAGTCTTCCGCCGAGATCTTGCTGTTGCCCTGCGCGTCCACGATCAGCTTGCCGACGCCGGTGCGGAACGTGCCCGTGCGCTCGCCCGGCGCGATCAGCGCGGCCGGCGCGAAGAAGGTCCAGTCGAGATCGGTGACCGTCTTCAGGTAGTCGAATGCATCGCGGTGCGCGAGCGCCTGCGGCTTGTACGCGTCCGGAAAACCTTCGGTGTCGACGAGTTGCTTGCCCGGCGCGACTTCGAGCGAACCGGCGCCGCCTACCACGACGAGCCGCTTCAGGCCGGCCTGGCGCGTGCCGGCGACCAGCGCCTTCGCGGCCGCGACGACCTGCGCCGCATCTTCCTGCTTCGGGCCGTACGCGCTTGCGACGACGTCATGGCCCGGCAGCGCGGCGGCGATGCTGGCCGCGTCGAACAGGTCGGCCGCCTTCGCGGTGATGCCGTCGCCGGACGCGCCCGGATGGCGCGACAGCGCCGTGACGCGGTGGCCGCGTCGCACGGCTTCCGCCGCGATGCGCGAGCCGATCGTGCCGGTGGCGCCGAACAGCGCGATATTCAACGAACGTTGCGTCATATCGATTCTCCAGTAATGAAAATATGTAACACAGTTAATTACACATAAGACCGAAAAAAACGGGGCGAAGCCCCCGTTGCGCCGATCGCCGCGCGTACGCGCCGTCCGGCTTCCTGCCCTGCCCGCCGTCGGTCACCCCCCGGCGCGCGCCGCCCGTTGCGTGCGCTGCTCCCGATCCAGCATGTCGGCCGTCACGTCGACCAGCGTGCGCGTGGCGAGCGAAGCCTCCATTGCGCGCTGCGCGTCGCCGATATAGCCGGTCAGCACGCCCTGGATGTGCCGCCCGACGAGACACGCCGGATTCGGCGCCTCGCGGTGCAGCGCGAACAGTTGCGCATCGTCGACCGCGCGATACACGTCGAGCAGCGTGATCTCACCGGGCTCGCGCGCCAGCAGCGCACCGCCGCCCGCGCCGAGCTGCGACGTGGTCAGGCCCGCGGCCGCCAGCATCGACAGCAACCGGCGAATCAGCGCCGGATTCGTATTCACGCTGCCCGCGATGATGTCGGACGACAACGGCACGCCTTCCTGCATCGACAGCAAGGCAAGCACGTGAACGGCAAACGCGAACCGGCTGCTGGTATTCATTCCTGACTCACTCGGCGACGCCGGCCCGACCCGCAACCGGCGACTTGTGTAACCATCATAATTACATTTTGCGAATCGTGCAAGCCCGCGTCATTCGCCGCTCGCGGATTTCGCCCCCGCGGCGTTCTGCTGGCTCCACTGCTGGAGTTTCTTGCCGGCTTCGGCGATCTTCGCGCCCGCTTCGGAAGCCGCATGCGCGACGACCGCGGACGCCGCCGCGTCGATCTGCGCCTGCGCGGCCGATGCGAGGCCGCTCGCGGACAGCGGCGGCACGGCCGACGCCGCGGACGCGATGCCGGCCTTCGCCGCGTTAATCTGTTGATTGACGGTGCTCGCCACCTGGTCGAGCGCCTTGGCCGCATTGTTCGCGGCATCGGCGGCCGCGCTCGCGGCCGTATCGGGTTGCGCGGCCGGCGTGCCGGACTTCTCGCAGCCCGCGAGCAACAGCAGCGCACCGGCGGCCACGGCCGCCAGCACGGACCCGGGCACACGACGCGCCCGCGATGTCTTCATGTTCATCAGCAATCTCCGGCCGCGCGTGGCGCGACCTCGTGGTTGGACCGGTGTCGATGATACCGCCTGTGGAACAGGCCAAATAACGACCCGTCATTAAAAATGCCTTTCAATTTCGGATTCGTCTGATTCAATCGCACGCGCCACGCCTCTAAAGTGGGCACGCTTCAATCCGCTTCGTACGTGTCCCCCTTTTCCTCGTTATGGCTTTCCTCGTCGACTGGCTCATCGCCCTGGCCGCGCTGCTCGCCGCCACCCTCTTCCTGTGCCTGCGTGCGCCGTCGGCGCGCCGCCTCGCCGAATCCGGGCGTCCGCGCCGCATCGCCTGCGCGCGCTTGCTCACGCAGGCCGTGATCGGGTTCTGGACCGCGGCACTGATCGTCGCGCAAGGCATCCTCGGCGCCGACGCCGACGGCCAGTCCCTCGCGGGCTTCGCGGCGCTTGCCTTCGCCGCGCTCGGGCTGGCGACCGTCGCCGCCTACTGGTCGGCCTGCGCGCTGCGGCTGCGCCGGCCGCCCGCGCTGTTCGCACGCCACTGACGCGCCAGATCGGTGCGTGATACCGCATCGCCGCGCACCGCCTCGTTCATCGTACGCACCAGTTCAGCACGTCTCGCACCAGCTACGTGCAATCGACGCGCCCCTCGAGCGGCGTCGATCACGCTTCGATCCCGTGCACGATTCACCGGAATGCCGCATGGCGCGGCATCCAGGCACCAATTCCACGCAATCGTTCACCAGGTTGGCTCGATATTTGCATTCCTTGCCCGTTTTTTGCGCAAGGAAGCCACGGCATGGATGGTCTGAAATCCGGCGTCGACACACTGTTCCTGTTGATCGGCGCCGTCATGGTGCTCGCGATGCACGCGGGCTTCGCGTTTCTCGAACTCGGCACGGTCCGCAAGAAGAACCAGGTCAACGCGCTCGTGAAGATCCTGGTCGACTTCTCGGTGTCGACGCTCGCGTACTTCTTCATCGGCTACACGATCGCGTACGGCGTCGAATTCTTCGACGACATCGGCACGCTGTCGCAGCACAACGGCTACGCGCTCGTCCGCTTCTTTTTCCTGCTGACGTTCGCGGCGGCGATCCCGGCGATCGTGTCGGGCGGCATCGCGGAGCGCGCGAAGTTCAACCCGCAACTCGTCGCGACGCTGATCATCGTCGGCTTCATCTATCCGTTCTTCGAAGGGATCGCCTGGAACGAGCGCTTCGGCGTGCAGGCCTGGCTCGCGCACGCGTTCGGCGCGCCGTTCCACGACTTCGCGGGCTCGGTGGTCGTGCACGCGTTCGGCGGCTGGGTCGCGCTGCCGGCCGTGCTGCTGCTCGGCGCGCGCCACGGCCGCTATGCGAAGGACGGCCGGATTGCCGCGCACCCGCCGTCGAACATCCCGTTCCTCGCGCTCGGCGCGTGGGTGCTCGCGGTCGGCTGGTTCGGCTTCAACGTGATGAGCGCGCAGACGCTCGACAAGATCAGCGGCCTCGTCGCGGTGAACTCGCTGATGGCGATGGTCGGCGGCACGCTCGCCGCGTGGATGGCCGGCCGCAACGACCCGGGCTTCACGTACAACGGGCCGCTCGCGGGCCTCGTCGCGGTATGCGCGGGCTCCGACGTGATGCACCCGATCGGCGCGCTCGTCACGGGCGCCGCGGCCGGTGCGCTGTTCGTCGCGATGTTCACCTGCGTGCAGAACCGCTGGCGCATCGACGACGTGCTCGGCGTGTGGCCGCTGCACGGGATGTGCGGCGCACTCGGCGGCCTCGCGGCCGGCGTGTTCGGGCTGCCGGCGCTCGGCGGCCTCGGCGGCGTGTCGTTCCTGTCGCAGCTCGTCGGCACGCTCGGCGGCATCGCGATCGCGACCGCGGGCGGCACGCTCGTCTACGGCGCGCTGAAGGCGACCGTCGGCCTGCGTCTCGATCGCGAAGCCGAATTCGACGGCGCCGACCTGTCGATCCACCGCATCTCGGCCACGCCCGAGCGCGATTGAGCGCAAACGCTTGCGATCGGCGTCCGCCAGCTCACCTGACGGACGCCCGACGCCTCATTACGTTTTCGATTCAAAAAACTTTCATCTAGCGTCCTTACACTTCCGTCCAGTTTTCAATATGCCTTCGCGAAGCTTGCCGCTCGCCCGCTTCGCGAAGGCCATTCTTCCAACAACCGAAACTGGACTCCACATGCCCGCGTTGCCCAATGCTTCCCGTCGTCAGGCCCTGAAGATCCTCGCCGGCGCGCCGATGCTGCCCCTTTCCGGCCTCGCGCTGCCGGCCCTGCTGACGGGTTGCGGCGGCGACGACGATCCCGCGTCCACGCCGGCGCCGGTCGCCGCTGCCTATACGTCGGCGGCATTCTCGGCGATGACCGCGCCGACGCTCGACAACGCGGCCGCGATGGCCACGACGACGGTCGGCTCGACGCTGTCGGTGTCGTTCTCGGACGGCTCGTCGCGCAACTTCAAGCTCGCGTACAAGCCGTTCTTCGTGACGGGCGACATGGTGCCGGACGGCAACGGCGGCACGACGCTCGCGGGCGGCTACTACGACATCAACAACCAGCCGATCATCGATCGCTCGGTCGCCGGCAAGGAACGCCAGTTCTATTCCGACTGCCCGGACGGCAGCTCGCTGCTGACGCTGAAGAACGCGAACGTCCCCGGCGTGAAGGGCAACACGGTGTTCGCGGTCGTGCAGTTCGAATACACGACGCGCGACCAGGCGAGCGCGTCGCAGTACGGCCAGCTGCCGTCGCCGATCGCCGTGCTCACGCTCGACCAGGACCCGGCCACCGGCGCGCTGAAGGTCGTGAAGTACCACAACGTCGACACGTCGAAGGCGCACGGCCTGTGGATCACCTGCGGCGCGAGCCTGTCGCCGTGGGGCACGCACCTGTCGAGCGAGGAATACGAGCCGGACGCGACGAAGGCCGCGACCGATGCGCAGTTCAAGGCGTTCAGCAAGAACACGTTCGGCGACGAGACGAAGGCGAACCCCTACCACTACGGCCACCTGCCCGAGATCACCGTGAATCCGGACGGCACCGGCACCGTGAAGAAGCACTACTGCCTCGGCCGCATCTCGCACGAGCTGATCCAGGTCATGCCGGACCAGCGCACCGTGATGATGGGCGACGACGCCACCAACGGCGGCCTGTTCATGTTCGTCGCCGACAAGGCGGCCGACCTGTCGGCCGGCACGCTGTACGTCGCGAAGTGGACGCAGACGTCGTCCGCCGGCGCCGGCACCGCGACGCTGACGTGGATCAAGATCGGCCACGCGACCAGCAGCGAGATCGAGACGCTCGCGAACACGCTGAAGGCGTCGGACATCATGGACCTGGTGACGACCGATCCGAACGATGCGAGCTACACGAAGATCCACTTCGGCGGCAAGTTCAACTGGATGCGCGTGAAGCCGGGGATGGAGAAAGCGGCCGCGTTCCTCGAGACGCACCGCTACGCGGCGCTGCTCGGCGGCAGCATGGCGTTCACGAAGCTCGAAGGCACGACCGTGAACGCGAAGGACAAGATCGTCTACACGGCGATGTCGCGGATCGAAACGTCGATGGTCAAGGGCAACGCGGTGTCGCGCGACGTCGCGGTCGACAAGAAGATCGCCGCGGGCGCCGTCTACGCGCTGAACCTGAAGGCCGGCCAGCGCGACACGACGGGTGGCGCGATCGACAGCGAATGGGTGCCGGTCGACATGGGTGCGCCGGCCGCGCTGGTCGGCGAGGATCTCGCCGCGGCCGACGCGCTCGGCAACCTCGCGAACCCGGACAAGATCGCGAACCCGGACAACCTGAAGTTCTCCGAAAAGCTGCGCACCCTCTTCATCGGCGAAGACTCGGGCATGCACGTGAACAACTTCCTGTGGGCCTACAACGTCGACACGAAATCGCTCTCGCGCGTGCTGTCGTGCCCGGCCGGCGCCGAATCGACGGGCCTGCACGCGGTCGACGAGATCAACGGCTGGACCTACATCATGAGCAACTTCCAGCATGCGGGCGACTGGGAATCGCCGCTGCACGACAAGGTCAAGCCGACGCTCGACCCGCTCGTGCGCGCGAACTACAAGGATCGCTTCGGCGCCAGCGTCGGCTACCTGACGGCCGAGCAGACCAGCATCAAGCTCGCGAAGGGCTGATTCCCACGCGAGGCGGAGGCGTTGCTCCCTTGACCGGGCGCCTCCGACCAGGCGTCGTTTCTTCATCACCGTTCATTCGTCGGCGCTCCACGCCGTTTCACGCGCGATGCCCACTGCGGGCGTCGCGCTTTTTTTTGCGTGCGGGGATCGTGAGAGCGGCGCACAACGCACCTGCAAGCAGGCGCGAAGCAGCCCTGGACAGACGTTTGCGGCGATCGGGGGATAATACGGGCCTGACGCGTCCGGACGGACGGTCGGAACGACAGGCAAAAAAAAGCGCCACGGAGACCGTGGCGCTAAAAAAGTTCTAGCCATTCCGAGGGCCGTGCTAGAACCTGAGAGACTGCGCGAAACATCGTTGCCGGTTAAACTCTTGAAACGATGTTTCGAAAACGTGAGACATTCTTTCCGTTTCCGCCCGACAAGTCAAGCGGTATTTGCACCGGTTCATGCACTTTCCAGCAACGCTCATTTGAGCGTTTTCCTAATAAACCAAGGGTGAACCCGTAAAATCGCATCGAATGACCGGTTCACCCGCGGAACATGCATCCTTTGACAATAGTCCTACAATACCAACAAAATTGAAATCGAGTTTCGGAATTAGAGAGAATCCCTCGTGTCGACAACTGTAACCTCTCCCGCGTCGCGGGACCGTGAATCGTCGCCCGACGAGATCACCGCCCTCGCCCGCGGCCTCGCCGTGCTGCGCCGCATCGCGGCTGCCGACGCCCCCGTCAGCAATCGCGAACTGACCGAATTGACCGGCATCCCGAAGCCGACCGTCTCGCGCATCACCGCGACGCTCGTCAGCGCCGGCTTCCTGTTCCAGTTGCCCGACAGCGAGCGCTTCGTGCTGACCGCGTCGGTGCTCGAACTGAGCCACGGCTTCCTGCGCAACTTCGACATCCGCGCGCGTTCGCGGCCGTTCATGATCGAACTGGCCGAACGCACGTCGCTGTCCGTGCACCTCGCGGTGCGCGACCGGCTCGACATGGTCGCGATCGACGTGATCCGCCCACGCTCGGCCGTGCTCGTCACGCGCCTCGAGATCGGCTCGCGGATGGACATCGCGCGTACGGCGGTGGGGCGCGCGTACCTCGCCGCGCTCGAGGACGACGAGCGGCGGCAACTGCTCGAGTCGCTGCGCACCACGGCCGGCGACGACTGGCCGCACGTGTCCGCTCGCCTCACGCCCGCGCTCGACGAAGCGATGCGCGACGGCCACGCGATCGCGATCGGCGAATGGCGCGAGGGCCTGAATGCGGTCGCCGCCGGGTTCGTCGGCCCGTCCGGTCAACGCTATTCAGTGAATTGCGGCGGCGCGGCGCACCAGTGTCCGCCCGAATGGCTGCGGGAACAGGTGGTGCCGGCGCTGCAGGAATGCATCGCGAAAATCACCCGCGAAATCGGCGGCGCGCCGGCCCGGCGCGTCGGCGTGTAATCGTTTCGTCATCGCCGTGTCGCGTTCTGTAACGACCGTAACCCGTTGAAAGATAGACCGCTGGACTGTAACGGGGACGGCACGTAGGATCATGCCCATCGTCGCGCCGCATTCGCGGTGCGCACCGCTCTTTTCCCGCGGATCGGCGGGGCCCCGGACCGAGCCGGGCCGCCCCGTCCCGTCACCCGCACGCCCACGCGCAGCCCAGCAGTCCGATTTTCCGGCCCGCCGCGCCGTCTTCCTGACAGAACACGATGGATAACGAACAAAAGCCCACGCCCCCTTCGAAAGACTCCGCGCCCGCCGCTGCACGGCGCCCGCGCCGCACGCTGCTGATCGGCACCGTCGCGGTCGTCGTCATCGGCGGCCTGCTGTGGTGGCATCCGTGGAACCGCACGCCCGCGACAGGCAGTTCGGCGCAAGGCGCGGGCGCCAGCGCGGCCGCAGGCAGCCATCGCGGCCGCGGCGGCCCCGCTGCAATGGCGAACGTTCCGCAGCCGGTGCAGGTCGCCCCCGTGACGCAGGGCGAGATGCCGATCGTGCTGTCCGCGCTCGGCACCGTCACGCCGCTCGCGAACGTGACGGTCAAGACGCAGTTGTCGGGCTACCTGCAGTCGGTGTCGTTCCAGGAAGGCCAGATCGTCAAGAAAGGCGACGTGCTCGCGCAGATCGACCCGCGCCCGTACCAGGTCGCGCTCGAGAACGCCGAAGGCACGCATGCGCGCGACGCGGCGCTGCTCGCGACGGCCCGCCTCGACCTGAAGCGCTACCAGACGCTGCTGTCGCAGGACTCGATCGCGTCGCAAACCGTCGATACGCAGGCATCGCTCGTCAAGCAATACGAAGGCGCGGTGAAGACCGACCAGGCCGCGATCGATTCCGCGAAACTCAATCTCACCTATGCGCGCATCACGGCGCCGGTCTCCGGCCGCGTCGGCCTGCGCCAGGTCGACCCCGGCAACTACGTGACGCCGGGCGACACCAACGGCATCGTCGTGATCACGCAGTTGCAGCCGATGAGCGTGATCTTCACGACGTCGGAAGACAACCTGCCGCAGATCCTCAAGCAGGTGAACGCCGGCCAGAAGCTGTCG
This sequence comes from Burkholderia sp. E168m15, assembly GCF_016586105.1. Classification (NCBI taxonomy): domain Bacteria; kingdom Pseudomonadati; phylum Pseudomonadota; class Betaproteobacteria; order Burkholderiales; family Burkholderiaceae; genus Burkholderia; species Burkholderia sp. E168m15. The sequence continues at coordinate 24,156 of NZ_BCPO01000031.1, read as the reverse complement.
GTCACCGCCTACAACCGCAACAACACCGTGCCGCTCGAAACGGGCTCGCTCGCGACGCTCGACAACCAGATCGACACGAGCACCGGCACGGTCAAGCTGCGCGCGAACTTCGATAACAAGGAAGGCATGCTGTTCCCGAATCAGTTCGTGAACACGCGGCTGCTCGTCGACGTGATGCGCAACGCGACGATCGTGCCGACCTCCGCCGTGCTGACGGGGTCGATCGGCCAGTTCGTCTATGTCGTGAAACCCGACAACACGGTGACGGTGCGCAAGGTCACGGTCGGCCCGGTCGACGGCGAACGCACGAGCATCGTCAGCGGCGTGACGCTCGGCGAGCGCGTGGTGACCGACGGCTCGGACCGTCTGCGCGAAGGCTCGAAGATCTCGATTCCGGCCGACAAGCCGAAGGGCGCATCGGGCGCGCGCGGCGCAGGGGCCGCATCGGGTGCATCGGCTGCGTCCGGTGCCGGCGGCCATCGCGGCGGACACCGGCACGGCGCGTCGCAAGCCGCGGCCCCCGCGGCCCAGTAACGCGCGGGCCGCTCGATGAATCCATCCCGCCTCTTCATTCTCCGGCCGGTCGGTACCGCTCTCCTGATGGCGGCGATCATGCTGGCCGGCCTCGTCGCGCTGCGCTTCCTGCCGCTCGCCGCGCTGCCCGAGGTCGACTACCCGACGATCCAGGTCCAGACCTTCTACCCGGGCGCGAGCCCGGAAGTGATGACGTCGTCGGTCACCGCGCCGCTCGAACGCCAGTTCGGGCAGATGCCGTCGCTGAACCAGATGTCGTCGCAAAGCTCGGCCGGCGCGTCGGTGATCACGCTGCAGTTCTCGCTCGACCTGCCGCTCGACATCGCCGAACAGGAGGTGCAGGCCGCGATCAACGCGGCCGGCAACCTGCTGCCGTCCGACCTGCCCGCTCCGCCGATCTACGCGAAGGTGAACCCGGCCGATGCGCCGGTGCTGACGCTCGCCGTCAAGTCGAAGACGCTGCCGCTCACGCAGGTGCAGGATCTCGCCGACACGCGCCTCGCGATGAAGATCTCGCAGATCGCGGGTGTCGGCCTCGTCAGCCTGTCGGGCGGCAACCGCCCGGCGGTGCGAATCCAGGCGAACCCCACCGCGCTCGCGAAGTACGGGATGAACCTCGATGACCTGCGCACGACGATCTCGAACCTGAACGTCAACACGCCGAAGGGCAACTTCGACGGTCCGACGCGTGCGTACACGATCAACGCGAACGACCAGCTGACGAGCGCCGACCAGTACAACAGCGCGGTCGTCGCGTACAAGAACGGCCGCCCGGTGATGCTGACCGACGTCGCGACGGTCGTCGCCGGCTCGGAGAACACCAAGCTCGGCGCGTGGGTGAATTCGGACCCGGCGATCATCCTGAACGTGCAGCGTCAGCCGGGCGCGAACGTGATCGCGACCGTCGACGCGATCAAGGCGCAGTTGCCGAAGCTGCAGGAAACGCTGCCGGCCGCGCTCGACGTCGAGATCGTCACCGACCGCACGACGATGATCCGCGCGGCCGTGCGCGACGTGCAGTTCGAGCTGCTGCTCGCGGTCGCGCTCGTCGTGCTGGTGATGTACCTGTTCCTCGCGAACGTCTACGCGACGATCATCCCGAGCCTGTCGGTGCCGCTGTCGCTGATCGGCACGCTCGCGGTGATGTACATGGCCGGCTTCTCGCTGAACAACCTGTCGCTGATGGCGCTCACCATCGCGACCGGTTTCGTCGTCGACGACGCGATCGTGATGATCGAGAACATCGCGCGCTACGTCGAGGAAGGCGAATCGGGGCTCGAGGCCGCGCTGAAGGGCTCGCGGCAGATCGGCTTCACGATCATCTCGCTGACGGTGTCGCTGATCGCGGTGCTGATCCCGCTGCTGTTCATGGGCGACGTGGTCGGGCGCCTCTTCCATGAATTCGCGATCACGCTCGCGGTGACGATCGTGATCTCGGCGATCGTATCGCTCACGCTCGTGCCGATGCTGTGCGCGAAGCTGCTGCGCCACTCGCCGCCGCCCGAGAGCCACCGCTTCGAGGCGCGCGTGCACCGCGCGATCGACTGGGTGATCGCGCGCTACGCGGTCGCGCTCGAATGGGTGCTGAACCGCCAGCGCTCGACGCTCGTCGTCGCGCTGCTGACGCTCGGGCTGACCGCCCTGCTCTATGTCTACGTGCCGAAGGGCTTCTTCCCCGCGCAGGACACCGGCGTGATCCAGGCGATCACGCAGGCGCCGCAGTCGATCTCGTACGGCGCGATGGCCGAACGCCAGCAGACGCTCGCGGCCGCGATCCTGAAGGACCCGAACGTCGACAGCCTCACGTCGTTCATCGGCGTCGACGGCAGCAACATCACGCTGAACAGCGGCCGGATGCTGATCAACCTGAAGGCGCGCGACGAACGCACCGAAACCGCCGCGCAGATCATCCGCGACCTGCAGCAGCGCGTGTCGAACATCACCGGCATTTCGCTGTTCATGCAGCCGGTGCAGGATCTGACGATCGACTCGACGGTCAGCCCGACGCAGTACCAGTTCATGCTGACGAGCCCGAACTCGGAAGAGTTCGCGACCTGGGTGCCGAAACTCGTCGCGCGGCTGCAGCAGGAGCCGTCGCTCGCCGACGTCGCGACCGACCTGCAGAGCAACGGCCAGTCGGTGTACATCGAGATCGACCGCGCGAGCGCCGCGCGTTTCGGCATCACGCCGGCGACCGTCGACAACGCGCTGTACGACGCGTTCGGCCAGCGCATCGTGTCGACCATCTTCACGCAGTCGAACCAGTACCGCGTGATTCTCGAATCGGAGCCGAAGGAGCAGCACTACGCGCAATCGCTGAACGACATCTACCTGCCGTCGGCCGGCGGCGGCCAGGTGCCGCTGACGTCGATCGCGTCGTTCCACGAGCGGCCGTCGCCGCTGCTGGTCGCGCACCTGTCGCAGTTCCCGTCGACGACGATCTCGTTCAACCTCGCACCGGGCGCATCGCTCGGCGAGGCCGTCAAGGCGATCGAGGCCGCCGAGAAGGACATCGGGCTGCCCGGCTCGTTCCAGACGCGCTTCCAGGGCGCGGCGCTCGCGTTCCAGGCGTCGCTGTCGAACCAGCTGTTCCTGATCCTCGCGGCGATCGTCACGATGTACATCGTGCTCGGCGTGCTGTACGAGAGCTACATCCACCCGATCACGATCCTGTCGACGCTGCCGTCGGCCGGCGTCGGCGCGCTGCTCGCGCTGATGATCACCGGGCACGACCTCGACATCATCGGGATCATCGGCATCGTGCTGCTGATCGGCATCGTGAAGAAGAACGCGATCATGATGATCGACTTCGCGCTCGAGGCCGAACGCGTCGAAGGCAAGCCGCCGCGCGAGGCGATCTATCAGGCCTGCCTGCTGCGCTTCCGGCCGATCCTGATGACGACGCTCGCCGCACTGCTCGGCGCGGTGCCGCTGATCGTCGGCTCCGGCGCGGGCTCCGAGCTGCGCCAGCCGCTCGGGATCGCGATCGCCGGCGGCCTGATCGTGTCGCAGGTGCTGACGCTGTTCACGACACCCGTGATCTACCTCGGCTTCGATTCGCTCGCGCGCCGCGTACGCGGCTGGTTCGAGCGGCACGGGCCGGGCGCCGATGCAGGCAAGCACACGGGTGCATAACCGATGAACCTGTCGCGCCCCTTCATCACCCGCCCCGTCGCGACGACGCTGCTCGCGCTCGGCGTCGCGCTCGCGGGCCTGTTCGCGTTCATCAAGCTGCCGGTGTCGCCGCTGCCGCAGGTCGACTTTCCGACGATCTCGGTGCAGGCGTCGCTGCCGGGCGCGAGCCCGGAAACGGTCGCGACCAGCGTGACGAGCCCGCTGGAGCGGCACCTCGGCTCGATCGCGGACGTCTCCGAAATGACGTCGACGAGCACCGTCGGCAATGCGCGGATCATCCTGCAGTTCGGCCTGAACCGCGACATCGACGGCGCCGCGCGCGACGTGCAGGCCGCGATCAACGCGGCGCGCGCCGACCTGCCCGCCGCGCTGAAGAGCAATCCGACCTACCGCAAGGTCAACCCGGCCGATTCGCCGATCATGGTCGTGTCGCTGACCTCGGAGACGGCGTCGCCCGCGAAGGTGTACGACGCCGCGTCGACGGTGCTGCAGCAGTCGCTGTCGCAGATCGACGGAATCGGCCAGGTCACCGTGAGCGGCTCCGCGAACCCGGCCGTGCGCGTCGAGCTCGAGCCGCAGTCGCTGTTCCACTACGGGATCGGCCTCGAGGACGTGCGCGCGGCGCTGGCTTCCGCGAACGCCAATGCGCCGAAGGGCGCGATCGAGTTCGGCCCGCAGCGTTTCCAGCTCTATACGAACGACCAGGCGTCCCAGGCGTCGCAATACCGCGACCTCGTCGTCGCCTACCGCAACGGCTCGGCCGTGCGGCTGTCCGATCTGTCGGACGTCGTCGATTCGGTCGAGGATCTGCGCAACCTCGGCCTGTCGAACGGCAAGCGCGCGGTGCTCGTGATCCTCTACCGCTCGCCCGGCGCGAACATCATCGAGACGATCGACCGAGTGCGCGCGGCGCTGCCGCAGCTCACCGCGTCGCTGCCCGCCGACATCACGGTCACGCCGGTGCTCGACCGCTCGACTACCATCCGCGCATCGCTGAGGGATACCGAACACACGCTGCTGATCGCGGTCAGCCTCGTCGTGATGGTCGTGTTCCTGTTCCTGCGCAACTGGCGCGCGACGCTGATCCCGAGCGTCGCGGTGCCGATCTCGATCGTCGGCACGTTCGGCGCGATGTATCTGCTCGGCTTCTCGATCGACAACCTGTCGCTGATGGCGCTGATCGTCGCGACCGGCTTCGTCGTCGACGATGCGATCGTCGTGCTCGAGAACATCTCGCGGCACATCGAGAACGGCAAGCCGCGGATGCAGGCCGCGTTCGACGGCGCGCGCGAAGTCGGCTTCACGGTGCTGTCGATGAGCATCTCGCTCGTCGCGGTGTTCCTGCCGATCCTGCTGATGGGCGGAATCGTCGGGCGCCTGTTCCGCGAGTTCGCGCTGACGCTATCGCTCGCGATCGCCGTGTCGCTCGCGGTGTCGCTCACGGTCACGCCGATGATGTGCGCGCGCCTGTTGCCCGAACAGCACGACCCGCAAAGCGAGGGCCGCTTCGGGCGCTTCCTCGAACGCGGTTTCGCGCGCATGCAGCGCGGCTACGAGCGCTCGCTGTCGTGGGCGCTGCGCCGGCCGCTCCTGATCCTGCTGACGCTGTTCGCGACGATCGGGCTGAACGTCTACCTGTATATCGTCGTGCCGAAGGGCTTCTTTCCGCAGCAGGACACCGGGCTGATGATCGGCGGCATCCAGGCCGACCAGTCGACGTCGTTCCAGGCGATGAAGCTGAAATTCTCCGAGATGATGCGCATCGTGCAGGGCAACCCGAACGTGAAGAGCGTCGCGGGCTTCACCGGCGGCACGCAGACCAACTCGGGCTTCATGTTCGTCACGCTGAAGGACCGCACCGAGCGCAAGCTGTCGGCCGATCAGGTGATCCAGCAGTTGCGCCCGCGGCTGGCGGACGTGGCGGGCGCGCGCACGTTCCTGCAGGCGGCGCAGGACATCCGCGTCGGCGGCCGGCAGAGCAACGCGCAGTACCAGTTCACGCTGCTCGGCGATTCGAGCGCCGGCCTGTACAAGTGGGGGCCGATCCTGACCGAGGCGCTGCAGAAGCGCCCCGAACTGACCGACGTGAACTCCGACCAGCAGCAAGGCGGTCTCGAGGCGATGGTGACGATCGACCGCGCCACCGCCGCGCGGTTCGGCATCAAGCCCGCGCAGATCGACAACACGCTGTACGACGCGTTCGGCCAGCGCCAGGTCTCGACGATCTACAACCCGCTGAACCAGTACCACGTCGTGATGGAAGTCGCGCCGAAGTACTGGCAGAGCCCGGAGATGCTGAACCAGGTGTGGATCAGCACGTCGGGGGGCAGCGCGAACGGCTCGCAGACCACCAACGCAGCCGCCGGCACCTTCGTCGCGACCTCGGCCGGCACGTCGAGCGCCGGCACGGCCGCGCAGAGCGCCGCGGCGATCGCGTCCGATTCCGCGCGCAACCAGGCGCTCAATTCGATCGCGGCGAGCGGCAAGTCGAGCGCGTCGTCGGGCGCGTCGGTGTCGACCTCGAAGTCGACGATGATCCCGCTGTCGGCGATCGCGACGTTCGGGCCGAGCACGACGCCGCTGTCGGTCAACCACCAGGGGCTGTTCGTCGCGACCACGATCTCGTTCAACTTGCCGCCGGGCGTGTCGCTGTCGCAGGCGACACAGATCATCTATCAGACGATGGCGCAGATCGGCGTCCCGCCGACGATCGTCGGCAGCTTCCAGGGCACCGCGCAGGCGTTCCAGCAGTCGATGAACGATCAGCCGATCCTGATCCTCGCCGCGCTGCTGGCCGTCTACATCGTGCTCGGCATCCTGTACGAGAGCTACATCCACCCGATCACGATCCTGTCGACGCTGCCGTCGGCCGGCGTCGGCGCGCTGCTCGCGCTGCTGCTGTTCAAGACGGAGTTCAGCATCATCGCGCTGATCGGCGTGATCCTGCTGATCGGCATCGTGAAGAAGAACGCGATCATGATGGTCGACTTCGCGATCGACCAGACGCGCAATCACGGGAAGTCGTCGTTCGACGCGATCCACGAGGCGTGCCTGCTGCGCTTCCGCCCGATCATGATGACGACGATGGCGGCGCTGCTCGGCGCGCTGCCGCTCGCGTTCGGCAACGGCGACGGCGCCGAATTGCGCGCGCCGCTCGGGATCGCGATCGCCGGCGGCCTCGTCATGTCGCAGGTGCTGACGCTCTATACGACGCCAGTCGTCTACCTGTACATGGACCGGTTCCGCGTGTGGGCCGAGAAGCGCCGCAACCGCCGCGGCAATACCGGCGGGCCGGCGGTCGCGGGCGAGTGACGAACGCGGCTGCCCTTCCGAGTTGCCCCCCCCCAAGAGTTGGACATTATCCCGACCCTTGGGGGGCGTGAATGAACCGCCCGGATTTCCTGGACAGCGCCGAGCGTTAGTGTTTCTTTCGGCGGCCGTCTTTTGCGCTTTCTTTTGCGCTTGATTGCCGGGCTTGATTGCCAGCCGCAATCGGCTATCGTGTGTCCATGCCCACCGCCGCCCCGCCGCACGGGAACCCGCCATGAACGTCCAGCTCAACCACACGATCGTCTGGTGCCGCGACAAGCATGCGTCGAGCCGCTTTCTCACCGAACTGCTGGAATTGCCGCCGCCGACGCCGTTCGGCGCGATGCTGGTCGTCGCGCTCGACAATGGTGTGTCGCTCGATTTTTACGAACAGGCGGGCGAGATCCGGTCGCAGCATTACGCGTTCCTGATCGACGAAGCCGGCTTCGATCGCGTGCTCGCGCGCATTCGCGAACGCGGGCTGCCGCACTGGGCCGATCCGGCGAAGCGGCAACCCGGCGACATCTACCGCCACAACGACGGACGCGGCGTGTACTTCGACGATCCGGACGGTCACTTCCTCGAAGTGATGACTCAGCCGTATGGGCTGAACGGGTAGCGCGGCAGGCCGGCATTGCGCCGGCCCGGATGGCGCGGGTGTCGCCCGGTTGCGGACGAGACCCGGCCGATCGTCAGACTGTCGCCAACTGCCAGCTACCGTTACCCGGTTACTCGGCGGCAGCCGTCGTCTTGCGCGGACGGCGCGCACGCGGTGCCGCCTTGCGGGCCGGTTTCTTCGGCTTGGCGGCGGCCGGCGCTTCGGCAGCGCCTTCGGGCGTCGCGTCGAGCGGCGCCACGTCGTGCGACGATTGCACTGCCTCGTCCCGAGCGCCGGAAGCGCGAGGCGCCGGTTCGGCTGGCGCCACCGCGTGCCGCTCGTCATGCGCTGCGTCGCGATGCGACTCGTCCCCACGCTGGCCGGGCGCGTGCGCATCGCCACCGTGCGCCGCATCGCCCTGCGCAGCGGCGTCCGGCTTGCCGCCGGCGGAGCGATCGGCGCCCTTCGCGGCGGCGCCTTTCTTCGCGCCGGTCTTCTTCGCCGCGCTCTTGCGCGCACGCTTGCGGCCATCCTTCGCGTCGCCATGCGCTTCGGCCACGTCGGGCGTGTCGGGTGCGTCGGGTGTTTCGGCCGGCGTCGCATCGGCGAGCTCGGCAAACTCCGCGTCTTCCGCGTCATCCGCCTCGACCTGCACACTTTCGTGGACGACGGCTTGCGCGCGCTGCCCGCGACGGCGCGCCTCGCGGCCGGCCGGCACCGCCTCCGCCGCGCGCGTACCGTGGTGGCCGCCGTGGTGCGCCGCGCCGCCTTCACCCCCTGCGGCAACGTGCTCGGCTGCGGCCGACTGGCGAGCCCGCGACACGAACGCGCCCGACTTGTCGTCGCGCCCCACTTCGAGCAGCCCGCGCGCCTGCGCCTCGTCGAGCAGGTTGCCGAACGCGCGGAACCCGTAGTACGACTCGTTGAAATCCGGCTTGCGGCGCTTGATCGCGCTCTTGAGCACCGACGCCCAGATCTTGCCGACGTCGTCGCGCTCCGACGCGAGCGCGTCGAACGTCTCGACCGCCAGCGCGATCGCCTCGGCCTTGCGCGCTTCCATGTCGTGCTTGCGCGACGGCTCGTCCGGCCGCTTCGCGCCGCCGTTGCCCGCGCGCTGCTGCTGTTCGCGCTTCGCGAGCGCACGCTGCTGCTCGCGCACCAGGTCGTCGTAGAAGATGAATTCGTCGCAGTTCGCGACCAGCAGATCCGACGTCGATTTCTTCACGCCGACGCCGATCACCTTCTTCGCGTTCTCGCGCAGCTTCGACACGAGCGGCGAGAAATCCGAATCGCCGCTGATGATCACGAACGTATCGACGTGCGACTTCGTGTAGCAGAGGTCGAGCGCGTCGACGACGAGCCGGATGTCGGCCGAATTCTTGCCCGACTGGCGCACGTGCGGGATCTCGATCAGCTCGAAGCTCGCCTCGTGCATCGACGCCTTGAAGCCCTTGTAGCGATCCCAGTCGCAATAGGCCTTCTTCACGACGATGCTGCCTTTCAGCAGCAGGCGCTCCAGCACGGGCTTGATGTCGAATTTCTCGTACTTCGCATCGCGCACGCCGAGCGCGACGTTCTCGAAGTCGCAGAACACGGCCATGCTGACGTTGTCCAGGGGTAATGCCATGTGTACTCCAACCGGTGGGCCGCCGCGTTATTCACACGTAGCGGCGAAAAATGCATCGCGCACATGATAGCCGGTCGGCGCGTCATTCCCGCATCCGTGTGATTGACGTCCTCCTCTCCCTAAAGGGAGAGGGTTCCCACACCTGGCGATGCACGTCCGCATCGGAGAATGTTCAGCGCAGCGTTGGTATCTCGATCATGCAAGACACCACAGTCACTGCAGACCCACTCTCTTATTCTCAGTCCCGCGATACCTTTCGGCCGCGTCGTGCTGTCTTTCGATCCGCACGCCGAACAGGACTGGGTCGAACCGCTTTCGTCGACTTCCTCGAACGTGGCCCCGTGCGCGATCGCCTTGTAGCGGAGCTTGTTTCGGAAGGACGACCAGGATGCGTCGTAGACGCTCTTTGCCATCCTGGTTCTGGCAAGTTTGACGGCAGATACGTTGCCAACCGCGATGTAATCGAAGCGCCGCACCAGATCGAGCGCGAGCTTGTGTTGGAAATCGGCACGCGCATTCGCGACCTTGGCGTGCAGCTTCGCGATATGCCGCTTGTGCTTGTGCGCACGCTGCGCCTTCGCCAACCTTTCAGCCGCGCGCCGGCCAAACTGGTCATTGGGCAGCTTCTCGCCGGTCGAAAGTGTGGTGAAGTCTTTCAGGCCGAGATCGATGCCGACGCCGGAACGGATCGGGCGGGCCTGCACATCGGGCATCTCGATCACGATGTTGAGAAACCAGTTGCCGCGTGCATCCTGCGCGAAGTTGGTCCCGTCCTTGATCTTGCCTTCGGGAAGCGGTCGGCTGTTGAACACGCGAAAGGTGTTGCCCGCGAAACGGAACGCGTCGCCTTCGCGCTTCAGGTCACGCCCCTTCAGCGGCAACCAGCCCAGCGATTTCCTGCCGCGATAGCGCAGGTAGGGCCGACGGTGCTGGCTGCGCGACTTCGCGTATTGCTCGCACGTCGCGTTGACCGTGCCGGAGTGAATACCGAGTTCCTTGCTGCTGCCAGTCGTCAGCACGTTCAGGTCGAATCCCGTCGGCCACTTCTTGCCCCACTTGAGCGCGTGCTTCTGCGTGTCGTTGCAGAAGTTCCAGACGTAGTTCACCGCACGGCTCTGCTTGTTGAGCAGTCCGTTGAGCGATTTCACCCGGTAGCGATAGACAAGGATCATGCCGGCCATTTTAACGGTGGAATGCCGCTGTCAAACAGCGGCGCTCCTTTCCTCCCCGTCCTGAAGGACGGGGTTTCTCGGAGCAACTGATGAATGAACGCCGGTACGCCCGATGCCGGTACGCCCCTTATTACACCCCCGCCGCCGGGTCGATTCGACATTACACTTGAGTTATCGGTCGTCCGTCCCTATCTGGATGGATGACGCATCGAGCAAGGAGCGGTTTCATGACGACGAAGGTACTGCTGATTGGCGCGACCGGCCGGACGGGCCAGGCCTGCGCGGATCTGCTGCTGAAGCAGCCGGAGTTCGAGGTCACGGCGCTCGTGCGCCGGCACGGCTATGCGCTGGCGGGCGCACGGGTCGTCGAGGCCGATCTGACGAACGATTTCTCGCACGCGTTCCAGGGCATCACGCACGTGATCTACACGGCAGGCTCGGCGGAATCGGACGGTGCGACCGAAGAGGAGCAGGTCGACCGCGACGCGGTCGCCCGCGCGGCCGACTACGCGCTGGCCTACAACACGCAGAAGCTCGTGGTGGTCAGCTCGCTGTCCGCGTACCGGCCCGAGCAGGGCCCGGACGCGCTGCACCACTATTCGCAGATGAAGCGCGAAGGCGACGAGCGCGTGATCGCGTCGGGCGTCGACTATGTGATCCTGCGCCCGGGCCCGCTCACGGACGATCCGGGCGTCGGCAAGATCGCGCTGACCGACCGGTGGCTCGAGCCCGCGCCGCCCGTCTCGCGCCAGGATGTTGCATGGGCCGCGATCGAGGCGATCAAGCTCGGCATCTCGCGCAAGATCGTCGGCTTCGTCGGCGGCAGCGTGCCGATCGAACAGGCATTGCGCGCGTAACGGCCCGTCGCGCGCCTCCCGGAAGGGCGGCGCATGCCCGTGCCCGCGGCCCGCACGACGGGCCGTTTTCACGTGCGGGGCAGCCGCTTACTGCTTCGGATGCGCGTCGGCCCACGCCTTCACGGCGGCGAGCGTGTTCTCGACGTGCTTGTCGGGCGACAGGCTCGTGTATTCGTAGAGAACCTTCCCTTCCGGCGAAATCACATAGGACACGCGGTTGGCCCGGTCGAGCGCCGGCAGCTTCGCGTCGTATTCGCGGATGATCTTCGCGTCCGGGTCGGCCGCCACCGGGAACTTGCTGCGGCACTCGCTCACCGAGAACTTCGTCAGCGTGTCGATGTTGTCGGCCGACACGCCGATCACCGTCGCGCCGTAAGCCTTGTAACGGTCGACCGCGTCCGCGAACGCATGCGCCTCGATCGTGCAGCCCTTCGTGAACGCCGCCGGATAGAAATACAGCACGACCGGCCCCTGCTTCAGTGCGTCCGCGAGCGAGTACGTGTAAGTCTTGCCGCCCAGCGACGCCTGCGTCGTGAAATCGGGCGCCGCGGCGCCCGGCCTCAGTTCCGCCTGCGCCAGCAGCGCATGGCCGGCCACCAGCGCCGCCATGGCGCCCAGCAACAGTTTTCGCTTCATCTGCGTCCTCATTTCTTATAAAGTCGGCCTCGATGCAGGCCATTCAGGTGTTCGCCTGTCGAACGCCTGCCTCGTTGATCCGGACCGCGGCAGCGCCGCCTGCGGCCGGCCCGTTAAAGATTTCTGACAGTCTGCCGTTATTCCTTCCGGACAACCGGTTCCAGCCCTTCACGTCAGCGAGAAACATGGAAGCCAACAGGAAACAGACGTCACGCAAGGGCTCCTGGCGCAGCGCCTTGCATACGCTGCGACGCTTCGCTCGGTCGGGCGGCGCGCTGATGCCCGCGCGCGCCGTCGCGCCGCGCCGCGACGACTCCGTGCGCAACTGGCTGGAACAGACGGTCGGCACGGTGGATTTCCTCGCCCACGTCGACCGCGAGCTGCGCTTTCTGTACGTGTCCGACGCCAGCCTGCGCTTCATCGGCTACCACCGCGACTATCTGCATACGCTGACGCTGCGCGACCTGATCGCCGAACAGGATACCCCGGCGCTCGAAGGCCTGCTTGCACGCGCCGCCCGTTCCGGCCAGGTCGAGAAGGCGACGATGTGCATCGTCAAGTCGCTCACCTACCCGCTGGACGTCGAGATCCGCGCGTTCAAGAGCCGCCACCACGGCGTCGACGGCTTCGCGATCGCGGCGTTCGACGTGTCGTCGTGGCGCGCGCTCGAGGCTCGCCTGACGTACGAAATGCACCACGACCCGATGACGGGGCTCGACAACCTGTCCGCGCTCGTGCCGGCGCTGATGGCCGCGCAGCAGACGGCCGACGAGAGCGGCACCTGCGCGGCGCTGCTGCTGCTCGACCTCGACGACTACCAGCGGATCAACCGCGCGCTCGGCTACGACGCCGGTGACATGCTGCTGCGCGAGACCGCACAGCGGCTGAAGGCGCTCGTCACGCCGAACGAGCGGCTCGCGCGCGTCGCGAGCGACAAGTTCGCGGTCGTGCTGGGCGCAGCGGACCGCGCGCAGGCGAGCCATGCCGCCGATGCGCTCGCGCGCCGGCTGCAGGCCGCGGTGCGCGAGCCCTATGTATTCCAGGGGCAGACCGTGCACCTGTCCGCGAGCATCGGCATCGCGCTCTATCCCGACGAACGTGCCGCACCGCACCGGGCGCAGCATCACAGCCCGCTGCTGCGCCGCGCCGACCACGCGCTCGCGCAGGCGAAGGCATCGGGCGGCAACGCGCTCGCGTTCCATGCGCCCGTCGACGATCCGGCCGACGCCGAACGGCTCAAGCTCGAGGCGGATCTGTACGACGGCGTGCGCAACGGCGAGTTTTCGCTCCATTTCCAGCCGATCACGCGCAGCCAGTCGGGCGCGGTGGTCGGCGTCGAGGCACTGATCCGCTGGCGCCATCCGGTGCACGGCCTCGTGCCGCCGGCCACCTTCATCCCGCTCGCCGAATCGATCGGCCTGATCAACTACCTCGGCAACTGGGTGCTCAAGGCCGCGTGCATGCAGCTCGTCGCGTGGGACGGCCAGGGGCTCGCGCTGCAATACGTGGCGGTCAACGTGTCGCCGCAGCAGTTCCGCGACCCGCGCTTCACGCAGAGCGTGCGCGAGGCGATCGCGCTGACCGGCATCGACCCGCGCCGCATCGTGCTCGAAATCACCGAAAGCCTGCTGATGCACGATCCCGCGCACGCGAAAATCCTGCTCGAGGAACTGACCGGTCTCGGCATCCGCTTCGCGATCGACGATTTCGGCACCGGCTATTCGAGCCTCGCCTATCTGCAGCGTTTCCCGCTCGCGAAGCTGAAGATCGACCGCAGTTTCGTCGAGAACCTGCTGACGTCGCGCAACGACCGCGCGATCGTGTCCGCGGTGGTCGGCCTCGCGCAGACACTGGATCTCGAGCTCGTTGCCGAAGGCGTCGAGACCGAGGCGCAGCGCGCGCTGCTGTCGGAGATGGGCTGCAATCACATCCAGGGCTGGCTCGTCTGCCAGGCGCTGCCGTCCGAGGAGCTCGCGCGGCGCTTCGAGGCGCAGCAGCTGCACCTGCACGCCGCCGCCTGACGCGCGCGGCGAACCGAACAGATCCGTATGTCAACCACCGAATACCTGCCCCGCACCGCGCTGCTCGACAAGCTGTGGGCCCGGATGAACGAACGGGGCGATTTCCCGCTGCTGTCGGAATCGCTGCGCGCGACGATGGCCGCGATGAAGAACGACGACCTCGACTTCACCGCGCTCGTGCGCGTCGTGCTGTCGGACTTCGCGCTCACGCAGAAAGTGCTGCGGCTCGCGAACTCCGCGATGTACATGGCGTTCGGCGGCAACATCACCACCGTGACCCGCGCACTGATGGTGCTCGGCATGGACGCCGTCGGCCATCTCGTCGTCGGGTTGAAGCTCGTCGACCATTTCCATCAGAGCACGCCGCGGCGCATCGACGCGAAGCTGGCGCTGAACCGCGCGCTGCTGTCCGGCTGCGTCGCGCGCAAGCTCACCGAGCGCGCCGAACTGCGCTCGGGCGAGGAAGCCGTCGTCTGCACGCTGATGCGCCAGGTCGGCAAGCTGCTGGTGGTCTGCTATCTCGACAACGAATGGGATCACATCCGCCGCCGCGCGGCCGAGTTGAACGGCGACGAATCGGCCGCCTGCGTCGACGTGCTCGGCGTCGGCTTCGACGAGATCGGTCTCGAAGCCGCCGCGCGCTGGCGGCTGCCCGACGTGATCCGCGCGGGGATGGCCAACGGAGATCACGCGGCGCACGCCGACGCGTTCGACGACGACGGCGACGCCCGCCACGCGGGCCCGGCGGCAGACGACGGCCCGGCCGATCGCGGCCCGGCCGACCGCATCCGCTGGCTGCGCGCGGTGAGCCGCTGCTCGACCGACGTCGCCGGCGCGCTCGTCATGCCCGCGAGCCCGCAGCGCGACGCGCGCATCGCGGCGCTCGCGCAGCACTACGGCGCGGAGCTCGACATGGAATCCGACGCGCTCGTCGAGATCGCCGAACGGCTCGCGCGCGAGGAAGCGAGCGACACCGTGATGCGCGAGATCGTCGAGCTGCGCGCGAACGCCGATGCGATCGCACGCGCGCAGGCCGCGCCCGAGGCCTGCCTCGAAGCCGGTCTGGCCGACCTGCGCGCGCTGCCGTCCGAGCACGTGCTGACGCCGGTGCTCGCGCTCGCGTCGGAAAGCCTGCTGGCCGGCCTCGCGTTCACGCGCACCGTGATGTTCGTGCGTCACGACGACGGTACGTTCGCCGCGCGCCTGGGCTTCGGCCCCGGCGTCGACACGGCGCTCGACCGGCTGCGCTTCGACGAACGCTTCGAGCCGGACGTGTTTCATCTCGCGATCTCGAACTCGGTCGGCATCTTCATCGAGCAGGCGCAGGAGCCGAAGATGATGAAGCGCCTGCCCGCGTGGTATCTCGATGCGTTCGACGACACGCGCGCATTCGTGCTGCTGCCCGTGCGCGTCGGCACGACGAGCGTCGCGCTGCTGTACGGCGACTGGGCCGGCGCGCAACCCGCACGCAAGATCTCGCAGCAGGAGATGGCCGTGCTCAACGAACTCGCGCGCGAGCTGGGGCGGTTCTTTCCCGCGCAGCCAGGCTGACGGCCGGCGCGCGTCCGGCGTTTTCGCTCCCCAAAAGAAAAACCCGGCCGCATCAGCGGCCGGGTTTTCTTTACAACAGCGTGCGCTCGAGCGATGCGCTTACTTGAGCGTGACGGGCACGCTGAAGTACTTCTTCGCGAGGTTGTCGATCGTGCCGTCGGCCTTCAGTTCCTTCAGCGCCTGATCGAGCGCGGTCTTCAGTGCCGCGTCGTTCTTGCGCAGGCCGAAGCCGACGCCCGAGCCGAGGATCTCGGTGTCGCTGACCGTGCCGCCCGCGAACGCGAAGCCCTGGCCTTGTGGCTTCGTCAGGAAGCCCTTCGAGCCGGCTTCCGAATCCTGGAAGGTCGCGTCGAGACGGCCCGACTTCAGGTCGGCGTACGCCAGATCCTGCGTCTGGTACGGCACGACTTCAACACCGGCCGGCGCCCACTTCTTCTTTGCATACGCTTCCTGGATCGTGCCCTGCAGCACGCCGACGCGCTTGCCCTTCAGCGATTGCGGGGTCGGCAGCAGGCCGCTGCCCTGCTTCGCGATCAGCTGGTTCGGAATCGTGTAGATCGGATCGGTGAATGCGATCGCGTGCTTGCGCTGCTCGGTGATCGTCATGTCCGAGTTGATCGCGTCGAACTTGCGCGCCTGCAGCGCCGGGATCAGGCCGTCGAAGTCGTTCTCGACCCACACGCACTTGGTCTTCAGCTTCGCGCACACCGCGTTGCCGATGTCGATGTCGAAGCCGGTCAGCTTGCCGTCGGGCGTCTTGTATTCGAACGGTGCGTACGAGGCCTCGACGCCGAACCGGATCTCCTTCAGATCCGCGGCAAACGCGCTGCCTGCCGCCATCGCCGATGCCGCCACCACCGCATGCGCGGCCACTTTACGCCAATCCAACTTCATCAGGTGTTCTCCTCGATACTCGAATGTTCCGGAACTACGGGCGCATGCATCATTGCAGGGTCGGATGACACCGACAATGCCGATGCCGCGCCGTGATGCGGCGCAACAGCCGCAAGGCCGCGATTGTACCAATCCGCGCGACCCGATATGGCAAAGCGGCCACCGATATGCAATGCTGCGCTGCGCGTCCGGGAGCCGCCACGCGCCCCGTCGAACTCGCAAGACGGTGTCGCAAATACGCAAGCGTGGCGCGTGCGCCGGCCGTGCGGCGGGCGGGTGTTATCGCAAAAAATGAATAGACCGCGAGACGATGCGCGGACTGCGAGTCGCCGCAGCCCGCACGATCGCACCCTGATCAGACGAGTGCGGCCAGCGTGTCGCGCGTCGTATCGACGACGAGCAGGCCCGCGCGCAGGCCGGGCTTCACGGTCGGGTTCGGAAACACGATGCGTTCCTCGTCGTGCTTCACCGTGTAGCGGTAGTCGCCGTCCTGCGCGAGCACGGTGCCGCGCGTGAACGCGGTGAAGTTCGCGACGTCGGCCGCGACGAACAGCTCGAGCGCGTCGCTCTGCTTCGTGATCTGGTCGATGACGGTGAACACGCGCGGCAACGTGGCGCCGCCTTCCGCCCGCCCACCCGACACGAGCTTGCGCACCGCGCGGTCGGCCGGCGCGAAGCGCGTCAGGTCGTTCTGGCCGAACGGACGCACCTTGCCGAGCTCCAGCGTGCACGCGAGCGCGCCGCAATGCTCGGCCGTGAAATGCGAATACGTGTTGCCCTTCGCCGTATGCAGCAGCACGGCCGCGATGCGTGCATCGCCGAGCCATTCGACCATCGCGCGCGTGGGCGGCGTGCCCGTGTGCGGCAGCAGCGCGAACTGTTCGAACACCGATGCGCGAATCGCCGTGTGCATGTCGATATGCCAGCGTGCGCTGCCCGCCGGCGCCGCCCCGAAGAACGCGGATGCCGCCGCTTCGAGCTGCGCGGCGCGCGGCGCTTCGCGACTCGCGGGCACCTGCGCGTGACGGCCGCTGAACAGGCGGTTCAGGTCATCGTCGAGATAGCGTTCGCCCGCGCGCATCGCCGGCACGTTGCCGAGCACGACGAGCAGCCGGCACGCGAGCGGCAGCGCACCCGCCACGAGGTCGCGCGCGAGCATCGACAGCAGCTCGATCGGCGCGGTCTCGTCGCCATGCACGCCGGCCGACACGAGCACGCTCGCGCGCGCCGCGGCGTCGGTCGCCGCCGGTTCGAACGCGAGCAGCCCGTCGCCGAGCCATTGCCAGCGCACCGCGCCGCCCGCGCAGGCGCCGTCCCGTTCGGCCGGCGCGTCACCAGCGAGCGTGAACGCCAGAAAATCGTCGAGCAACGCGGCGGCCGGCATCCGTGCCTCAGCGCTGGAAGTCATACAGCGAACCGACGCGCAGGATCTGCGTAAGCTCGTCGAGCGCCGTACGCGACTCGTCGAGCAGCGCCGGATCGGCGAGGTCTTCCGGTGCGAGGCGGTCACGATAGTGCTTGTCGATCCACGCGTCGAGCGACGCGAACAGCGTGTCGTTGATCCACACGTTCGACGTGACGGCCGCGCGCTCGGCGTCGTTCAGCACGACGCGCAGGCGCAGGCACGCCGGGCCGCCGCCATTCTTCATGCTTTCGCGCAGGTCGAACACGAGCACGTCGTGAATCGGGCCGTTGCCGGCCGCCAGCTGGTCGAGATAGGCGGCGACCCGCGCGTTCTCGCGGCATTCCTGCGGCACGACGAGCACCTGCGAACCATCCGCGCGCGACAACAGCTGGCTGTTGAACAGGTAGGACGTCACCGCGTCGTTCACGCTCACCGCCGCGTCGGGCACCTCGATCACGTTCAGGCGCGCACCGCGCGCGTCGAGCGCGGCGGTCAGCGTGTCGTAGATCGCCTGCTTGTTGACGAACGCGCGTTCGTGCGTGAACAGCGTGTCGCGGTTGCCGACCGAGATCACGTCGTTGTGGAACACGCCCGCGTCGATCACGTCCGGGTCCTGCTGCGCGTACACCGTCGCTTCCTCTGCGAGCCCGTGGCGATGCGCGACCGCGCGGCTCGCCTCGAAGGTCTGACGTGCCGGGAAGCGCTTCGGCTCGGGGCCGCGACGGTATTCGGCGCGGCCGTACACGAAGAATTCGATGCCCGGCTTGCCGTATTCCGCGCAGAAGCGCGTATGGTTCGCCGCGCCTTCGTCGCCGAGCGCCGGCGTGCCGGTCAGCGCTTCGTGCACCGCGAAGTGCGTGGGGTCCGCGAACAGCGTCGACAGCGTGCGGCGCGTCGCTTCGTGCTCGATCGCGCGATGCAGCTTGCTGCACAGGTTCGCCGGCGTGAAGTGCACGCGGCCGTCGCTGGTATCCGCCGACGGGCTGACGGTGGCCGCGTTCGCGGTCCACATCGCCGACGCCGAGCTCGCCGCGGCGAGCAATTCGGGCGCCTGCTTCGCGGCCTTCGCGATCACGTCCGCGTCCTTGCCGGAGAAGCCGAGCTCGCGCAACAGGCGCAGCGACGGCCGCTCCTGCGGCGGCAGCACGCCTTGCGCGAAACCGAGATCCGCGAGCTGCTTCATCTTGCGCAGCCCCTGCTTCGCGGCGGCCTTCGGGTTCGCGGCCGACTTCTCGTTGTTGAGCGACGCCACGTTGCCGAACGACAGCCCGGCGTAGTTGTGGGTCGGGCCGACGAGCCCGTCGAAATTGGCTTCTTGTGCGTTCATCGTCGTTCCCTCGATCAGAAATGCAGGCCCGGCGACAGGCTCGCGGGCAAAGTCAGTTGCGTGCTTTCCACCGACGCCATCGGGTACGCGCAATAGTCGGCCGCGTAGTACGCGCTCGGGCGATGGTTGCCCGAGCGGCCCGTGCCGCCGAACGGCGCGGCGGACGATGCGCCATTGGTCGGCCGGTTCCAGTTGACGATCCCGGCGCGGATCGTGCGGCGGAAGTGCTCCCACACCTTCGCGTCGTCGGCCAAGAGGCCGGCGGACAGGCCGAACGCCGTGTCGTTCGCGCGCTCGATCGCCTCATCGAACGTCGCGTAGCGGACGACCTGCGCGAGCGGGCCGAAATGCTCTTCGTCGGGCAGGTTCGCGACGCCCGTCACGTCGACGATCGCCGCATTCACGAAGCCGAGGCGCGGATCGCGCTGCGCCATCGCGACGATCGGCTTCGCGCCCTGCTCGACCAGGCGCGCCTGCGCATCGACCAGCTTCGCGGCCGCGCGTGCCGAGATCACCGCGCCCATGAACGGCTGCGGATCGGCGTCGAACACGTCGGCGGTGATCTTCGACGTGACGTCTGCGAAGCGCGCGAGGAAGCGGTCGCCGAACGCGCCCTGCGGCACGAAGATGCGGCGCGCGCACGTGCAGCGCTGGCCGGCCGACAGGAACGCCGACTGGATCGTGTGATGCACGGCCGCGTCGATGTCCTCGACTTCGCCGATCACGAGCGGGTTGTTGCCGCCCATCTCGAGCGCGAGCACGATCTCCGGACGGCCGCCGAACTGCTTGTGCAGCAGCGTGCCCGTATCGGAACTGCCGGTGAAGAACAGCCCGTCGATCTGCCGATGGTTCGCGAGCGCGATGCCGGTGTCCTTCTCGCCCTGCACGAGGTTCAGCACGCCGGCCGGCAACCCGGCTTCCTGCCACACCTCGACCGTCGCGCGCGCGACGCCCGGCGCAAGCTCCGACGGCTTGAACACGACCGTGTTGCCGGCGATCAGCGCCGGCACGATATGACCGTTCGGCAAGTGGCCGGGGAAGTTGTACGGGCCGAACACCGCGACGACGCCGTGCGGGCGGTGACGCAGCACCGCGACGCCGTCGGCCATGTCCTGACGCTTCTCGCCGGTGCGTTCCTGATACGCCTGGATCGAGATGCCGACCTTCGCGGCCATCGATGCGACTTCGGTGCGCGCTTCCCACAGCGGTTTGCCCGTCTCGCGGCCGATCGCGGTCGCGATCGCTTCCTTGCGCTCGGTGAGCAACGCGGCGAAGCGCTTGACGATTTCGCAGCGCGCTTCGAAGTCGAGCGCCGACCAGCCGGCGAACGCGCGACGTGCGCTCGCGACCGCACGGTCGACGTCGGCCGCCGACGCGCTCTCGCCCTGCCAGGCGACGGCGTCGGTGCCGGGGTTGCGCGAAGCGAAGACGGGGCCCGAGCCTGCGACCCAGGCGCCGTCGATGAAGAGTTCCGTCATGATTCGTTTATCCCTGTTTGACTTTGAGCGGCAGTACGCGGACCGGATCGCCGGCCTTCACGTCGAGCGCGACGGCATCGTCGGCCGACAGCACGAACGCGCCGTTCGCGACCACGCCCGGCGCGACGCCGACGCGGAAATCGCCCAGCGACGTGTTCGACACGAGCGACCGGGGGGCGTCGTCCCGCGCGTCGGGCACGCCGATCGCGACCGGTACGACGACGCTCTCGCGCACCGTGCGCAGGTCGTTGACGTGGCATTCGAGCACCGGGCCCGCGTCGAAGATGTCGACGTGGTTCTGGTAGCGCAGCCCTTCCGCTTCGAGCATCTTGCGGGCCGGCAGCGTGTCGCGGTGCGTGAGGCCCACCGCGTCCTGCGCGTCCTGCGGCAGCAGGTCGACGTACACCGGATAGCGCGGCATCAGTTCCGCGAGGAACGACTTGCGGCCGTGCGAGCTGAGGTAATCGGCCGCGTTGAAGTCGATCTGGTAGAAGTGCGAACCGACCGCGCGCCAGAACGGCGACGTGCCGTCCTCGTCGAAGTGGCCGCGCAGTTCCGCGCAGATGCGTTCCGGAAAGCGGTCGCGGAACTGCGCGATGAACATGAAGCGCGAGCGCGACAGCAGGCCGCCGACGCCGCCCGTGCGATAGCGCGGGCTCAGGAACAGCGAGCACACTTCCGCGTAGCCCGTCAGGTCGTGCGAGATGTTCAGCGCGGACATCCGCGTCCACACGCCGAGCTCCTGGCTCGCATGCACGACCGTGCTCACGCGGTAGTTGTAGAACGGCTGCTCGAGGCCGACCTGCGTTTCGATTCCGCACACGCCCGCGATGTCGCCCGTCTTCGATTCTTCCATCACGAAGAAGTAGCCGGCTTCGCCTGGCGCGGCCCGGCCTTCGAGCGTGCGGCGCGAGCGTTCGATGCGCGCGGCGAGCGCGTCGCGGTCGGGCTTGAACGTGGTCAGGCCCGGCCCGGTTTCCTGCGCGAGCGACACGAGCGCGTCGACGTCGCCCGTTTGTACGACCCGAACGACGATCATGCTGCGTCTCCCTTCAAATCTTCCTCGTCGCGGCGGTGCAGCGGCACGCAGCGCACGACATCGCCGTCCTTCACGTCGAGCGCCGCGCGCACGTCGCCGGCCAGCGGCGCCTCGGCGCCGCCCGCATCGGCCGTGTCGCCCGGCAGGTCGGCCAGCACGCAGCGGAACGATTCGCCGCTGCCGGTCGACACCATGTACGCGACGTCGCCCTGCTGGTGCGCGGCCTCGCGCACGACGCGCTCCGACGCCTGCTTCACGCACGCGGTACGGTCGACCTGCGCGGTCAGCACCGGGCCCGCGTCGAAGATGTCGACGAAGCGGTCGGGCTCGAAGCCTTCCTCGAGATGGATGTCGTACGCGAGCAACGCCGTTTCGTTCGGCTCGCCGAGCACGCGCTGCGCGGCTTCGGGCAACAGCGGCACGTAGAGCGGATAGGCCGGCATCACTTCCGCGATGAACGTGCGGCTGCGGCCGCCCGACGCGATGTCGACGTCGGTGAAGTCACGGCCGAAGAACTTGCGGCCCACCGCTTCCCAGAACGGCGATGCGCCGTTGCCGTCGCTCACGCCGAGCAGCAGCGTGAACACTTCCGGCGTGAAGCGGCGGCGGTTCGCGGCGATGTACATCATCCGGGCGCGCGAGATCAGGTGCGCGGCCGCGTCGCCGCGCAGCGACGGATCGACGTAGAAGCCCGCGAGCCGGCTCTTGCCGGTCAGCTCGTGCGACATCGTGAGCGCGTGGATCTTGCGGTTCACGTGCAGCTCGCGCGACGCGTGGATCAGCGCGTCGTTGCGGAACGCGTAGAACGGCTCCGAGTAGCCGGCCGCGGCCACGATGCTCGCCGTGCCGAGCAGCTTGCCGGTCGACGAATCCTCGAGCACGAAGAGGTAAAACTCCTCGCCGGCGAAGTCGACGTCCGCGCGAAACGAATCCTCGGAGAGCGCCACACGCGCTTCGAGCGCCGCGCGGTCGTGCGGCAGCGAGTGCAGGACCGGCTGCGCGGTGCGCGCCATGTGCGCGAGCGCATCGAGATCCGTGAGTTTGCCGGGGCGAACAAATAGCATCGTCGTTCCTGTCTGCGATGGGCGCGCCGATCAGCGCGCGGTGGCTTCCTGGGCCGCGAGCACTTGTTCGACCGCTTTCTCGAAGCGCTTCACGCCTTCGTCGAGCAGGTCGAACGGGATCACCAGCGACGGGACGAAGCGCAGCACGTTCGGGCCGGCGATCAGCATGATCAGGCCGTTCTCGGCGGCCGCGGTGACGAAGTCCTTCGCGCGGCCGTCGAATGCGGCGGTGAGTTCCGCGCCGACCAGCAGGCCCTTGCCGCGCACGTCCTTGAAGATGCCGAAGCGTGCGTTGATGCGTTCCAGCGCGCCCTTCAGGCGCACGCTGCGTTCGCGCACGCCTTCGAGCAGCGCCGGGTCGCCGATCAGTTCGACGACCTTGTCCGCGATTGCCGATGCGAGCGGATTGCCGCCATACGTCGTGCCGTGCACGCCGACCTTGAAGTGCGCGGCCAGTTCGTTCGTCGTCAGCATCGCACCGATCGGGAAGCCGTTGCCGAGCGCCTTCGCGGTCGTCAGGATGTCCGGCGTGACGCCCGTGTCCATGTAGGCGTAGAACTGGCCGGTGCGGCCCACGCCCGTTTGCACTTCATCGAAAATCAGCAGTGCGCCGTTGGCGTCGCACGCTTCGCGCAGTGCCTTCAGGAACGCCGGATCGGCCGGGATCACGCCGCCTTCGCCTTGCACCGGCTCGACGATCACGGCGCAGGTTTTCGGGCCGATCGCGGCCTTCGCGGCTTCGATGTCGTTGAACGGCAGGTGCTTGATGCCTTCCGGCACCGGGCCGAAGCCTTCCGAGTACTTCGGCTGACCGCCGGCGCTGACCGTGAAGAACGTGCGGCCGTGGAACGACTGCACGAACGACACGATTTCGTATTTGTCCGCGCCATGGCGGTCGAACGCGACGCGGCGTGCGAGCTTCAGTGCGGCTTCGTTCGCTTCCGCGCCCGAGTTCGCGAAGAACGCGCGATCGGCGAAGGTCAGCGATTCCAGGCGCTTTGCGAGACGCAGCACCGGTTCGTTCGTGTAGCCGTTGCCGATGTGCCAGAGCTTGCGGCCTTGTTCGTCCAGCACCTTCAGCAGTTCCGGGTGGCCGTGGCCGAGTGACGTGACCGCGATGCCGCACGCGAAATCGATGTACTCGCGGCCGGCCGTGTCCCACACGCGGGAGCCCTCTGCGCGATCCGGCACGAACGGGGCGGGAGAAAATACCGGCACCATCACTTCGTCGAATGTCTGGCGGGTCACGGTCGAGGTCGTCATGGTCGTTCCTTTCGGTTTCGTAAGAGGGTTCAATAGGATCAAGTTTAGGTAAGGGTGACGCAAGCGTCTTGCGGAATTGCGACGGGTTCTATCGGAAGGTTTTGGTTTTGTCCTTTAGGGCCGGGGGGCGGCTACGCCGTGTCGGTATTTTGGGGCTTTTTCCTGTCTTGTCTGTGGCTTGCTTCCGGTGTCGTGAAGCACCTGTGATCGTGTCGGTCTATTGGCGTCGCCCCTGCGCGGGGCAGC
>NZ_BCPO01000030.1:0-37634 GCF_016586105.1 Burkholderia sp. E168m15 | reverse complement strand
GGGGCAGCGGTCACTTTTCTTTGTCTTGCCAAAGAAAAGTAACCAAAAGAAAGGCGCTCGGATATCGCATGACCTCCCGGTGCCATCGCCAACAAAGTGGTCCGCACAAAAGTGTCCGCGCCAGTCAGGAATCCGGAGTGGTTCGAGCAATGGTTCTGACACCACTGCCTACACAACAGAGCGGTATACCGCCCCCTAGCTCCGTCCTCGCTTCGCTCGGCCGACAGGTCCATCCCCACCCAACCGCTATCACCAGCCCCCTCACAAGGAACCAACTTTCGATAAGCAGGAAATTCACCACTCGCAAGAAAAATGGGGCGGCAAGCACATCGATGTCAGTCACGAAAATACCGACCATCGAATCGGATCACACACATGCTGGGAGCAGAAAAAAAAGCCTGGCATTCGACAGTTTGTGCAGAGAAGCACGAACGCGATCGCATACCCCCTGAAGTACCTTGCAGCCGAGCGCAGCGAGGATGGAGCTAGCGGACGGTATACCACTCCGCGGTGTAGCGAGTGGTGTCAGAACCATTGCTCGAACCACTCCGGATTCCTGACTGGCGCGGACACTTTTGTGCGGACCACTCGGGGCGCCATGGCACCGGTAAGTCATGCGATATCCGAGCGCCTTTCTTTTGGTTACTTTTCTTTGGCAAGACAAAGAAAAGTAACCGCTGCCCCGCGCAGGGGCGACGTTAATAGACCGACACGATCACAGGCACTTCACGCCAACCGCGAGCAAACCACCAAACAAACCAAACCCAAACCTCAATCTTTCCCGCGCTCGACGAGCGCCCCACCCCGAGGCTCACTGCCCCCGCCAGTCTGCTTCTCGAGCCACGCCCGTCGATCCTCCCGAGGCGTAACCCCAAACCTTTCGCGGTAAGCGTTGGAGAAGTGCGCAGCAGAAGAAAACCCACAAGCGAGAGAAACCTGAACGACGGACTTACTAGTCCGCTGCAACTGCGTGCGAGCCTTGAGCAACCGAAGATTGAGGTAATACTTGGAGGGCATCGCCCCGAGATACTGCCGAAAGAGCCGCTCCAACTGTCGGCGCGACACGCCGACCAACCCGGCGATCTCATCGGTAGTAAGCGGATCCTCGACATTGGCTTCCATCAAGAGCAACGCGTCATTCAACCGAGGATGCCGCTCCCCCGGAGCAGTAACAAAGGGAATCCTCTGCCGCTCCTCGCCGCTACGCAGCGTGCCGGCTCCCAGCGCATCGGCAATCCGCTCCGCGAGATCCGCCCCATGTTCCCGGCCAATCATGGCCAGCATGAAATCGACGGTCGCCTGCCCACCGGCACAGGTCGCCCGATCGCGATCGATCTCGAAGATCTGCTGCGTGACGATCGACCGCTCGAACTGCTCGGCGAACTGCTGATACGTCTCCCAGTTCACGCTCACGCGATACCCGGAAAGCTGCCCCGCCATCGCCAACCACCACACGCCGTGATGAATACCCGTCACGACCGGCGTGCGCTGCCCGACCCGCGCGAGACTCGCGAGAAACAACCGGTAATCGGCAAACTGCTGAAACCGCTCGGACACGACGATCAACCAGTCGCACGCGATCGCATCGTTGAACGCCGCATCGGCATGCCACTGCGCACCGCCCGCGAGCGGCACCGGCCGCCCATCCCACGAACACACCTGCCAGCGGTACAGGAGCCGCCCGTCGATCTCGTTCGCGAGATTCAGCGCATCGACGATCGGACCCACGCCCGACATCGACACGGGCGGCAATGCAACGATCGCCACCTGCGTCGTGCGGGTGGCGCCTGCGGGACGAGACACCGGTACCACGGTTGAAACCTGCCCTGTCGCGTTACTTGAGGCTGCCCGACAGGAACTGCTTGAGCCGCTCGCTCTGCGGGCGCACCAGCACTTCCTTCGGATCGCCCTCTTCCTCGGTCCGCCCCTGATGCAGGAACATCACGTGGTTCGACACGTTGCGCGCGAAGCCCATCTCGTGCGTGACGACGATCATCGTACGGCCTTCCTCGGCCAGCTTCTGCATCACCTTCAGCACTTCACCGACGAGTTCCGGGTCGAGCGCGGAGGTCGGCTCGTCGAACAGCATCACGTCCGGATGCATCGCCAGCGCCCGCGCGATCGCCACGCGCTGCTGCTGGCCGCCCGACAGATGCGACGGATACTGCTTCTCGACGCGCGGCGGCAAACCGACCTTCTCGAGATACTCGCGTGCACGCTCCTCGGCTTCCTTCTTCGAAATGCCGAGCACGTGCACGGGCGCTTCCATCACGTTCTCGAGCACGTTCATGTGCGCCCACAGGTTGAAGTGCTGGAACACCATCGCAAGCTTCGTGCGAATGCGCTGCAACTGCTTGTGATCGGCGACTTCGAGCGCGCCGGCGCGATCGGTCTTGGTGCGCACGGCCTCGCCGTCGACGACGATCTGCCCCGCATTCGGCCGCTCGAGAAAATTGATGCAGCGCAGGAACGTGCTCTTGCCCGAGCCGCTCGCGCCGATGATGCTGATGACGTCACCGGCCTTCGCGTTCAGCGACACGCCCTTGAGCACCTCGTTGTCGCCATAGCGCTTGTGGATGTCGACCGCGGCCAGCTTGACGGAAGCGGACGCGCTCGTTTGGGTGATCTCGGCCAACTGGCTCTCCTCGAAGTAATTCAATGACGGGCGGCCGCGAGATACGCGAGCCAGTGGCGCTCCGCGCGGCGAAACGCCGCGACGAGTGCGAACGATACCGCAAGATAGATCAGCGCGGCGATTCCGAACGACTGGAACGCCATGTAGGTCGCGGAATTGGCGTCGCGCGCGACCTTCAGGATGTCCGGCACGGTCGCGGTGAATGCAACGGTCGTCGCGTGCAGCATCAGGATCACTTCGTTGCTGTACAGCGGCAGCGCGCGACGCAGCGCCGACGGCAGGATCACGCGGCGGTACATCGTGAACGGCGACATCCCGTACGCGCGCGCCGCCTCGACCTCGCCGTGCGGAATCGCGCGGATCGCACCGGCGAAGATCTCGGTGGTGTACGCGCAGGTGTTCAGCGCGAACGCGAGGATCGCGCAGTTGAAACCGCTGCGGAAAAATGCGTCGAGCAGCGAGTGCGAGCGCACGAACTCGAGGCTGTACATGCCCGTGTACATCAGCAGCAACTGCACGTAGAGCGGCGTGCCGCGGAACACGTACGTGTAGAACCGCACGGGCATCGACACCCACTTGTTCCTCGACACGCGCGCGACCGCGAGCGGCACCGCGCACACGAAGCCGAGCGAAATCGATGCGACGAGCAGCCACAGCGTCACCGCGAGGCCGGACAGGCGCTGGCCGTCCCAGAAAAGGAACGCCTTGCCGAATTCCTGGAGGATCTCGATCATAGTTCTGCGTGCCGCACGCCCATGGAATAACGCTTCTCGAGCTGGATCAGCACGAGGTTGGAGACGGTCGTGATCGCGAGATAGATCAGCGCCGCGACGAGGATGAAGAAGAACATGTTGAACGTGCTCTTGCCGGCGTCCTGCGCGGCCTTCACGACGTCCGCGAGACCGATGATCGACACCAGCGCGGTCGCCTTCACGAGCACCTGCCAGTTGTTGCCGATGCCCGGCAGTGCGAAACGCATCATCTGCGGAAACATGATCCGCACGAACACGCGCGCACCGCTCATCCCGTAAGCCGAACCGGCTTCGAGCTGGCCGCGCGGCACCGACAGGAACGCGCCACGAAACGTCTCGGTGAAGTACGCGCCGTAGATGAAGCCGAGCGTCAGCACGCCGGCCACGAACGGATCGATGTCGATCTGGTTCCAGCCGACGAGGTCGGTGAACTGGTTCAGCCAGATCTGGATGCTGTAGAACAGCAGCAGCATCAGCACGAGATCGGGCACCGAGCGGATCAGCGTCGTATAACCGGTCGCGATCGCTCGCAGCACCCGGTTGTGCGACAGCTTCGCCACCGCGCCGATCAGCCCCAGCGCCACCGCAGTGGCGAGCGACAGCACCGACAGCTCGATGGTCTGCACGGTGCCGGCCCAGAGGACGGGACCAAAGCCGTAAAGGAACACGCGCGTCTCCAGAGTTGAATGAATGCCGACGCGACAGCCTGTCCCGCGCCGGGGTGACGCGGATAGTCGCAAGCGAAATTGATTGCCTCAAATCACCGTGCGCGCGATTGCTGCGTCGCAACAATTCGTCCCACCATTTCTGCGCACGGCCTACACCGCTGTTTCAAAAGGAAAAAACCCGCTTCCTGACAGTCGGATGACGCGCCGGGAAGCGGGTTTTTTGCAATTTTCCGGTCGCTTTTTCGATATAGCGCCGGGCTGGCCGTCCGGCCGAATGGGCAGGTCCAGGCCCACGCCACACAATCGCTCGCTCATGCCCGCGACGCGCTGCGCGACTGGCTGAAGAAACGCCGCGCGTGAACGTCAGCGCCCTTTCAGGATGTCGGAGCGCGAGGTCGTATAAACGAGCCCGTCCGGGCCGAAATGGACGTTGAAGAACGCGTCAGTGTTGACGCCGTCCTCGAGCCAGCGCCAGCTCCAGACCGTCTCGGGCTTCAGCGGATATTGCGCAATGTCGCCGGGCTTGCCGAGCAGCCGCCGCACCTCGTCCTCGTCCATCCCCGGGCGCACTTTCGCGAAATTCTCGGCGGTCAGCACCTGCGTCGCGCCCGTGTAGCGCCCGTTCGCATCGAGATCGACGAACCACGTCTGGTTGCCCATCGGGCCGCGCGGATACTCGAGACGCTTCGAGCCGTCGGTGAACGTGCGCTCGGTCTCGGGCTTGCCCATCGTGCCGCGCACGTCGGCCTCGGTCGATTCGCCGACCTTCAGCCCTTTCAGCAACAGCGGCGCGGGCTTGATCGCGTTGAAGAAGTCCCTGATACGTTGCACGTCGAGATGGCCTTGGTCGTCGCAACCGGTCAGCGCCAGCGCAGCGGCCAGCATCGTCACGGAAAGCAGCCGGAAACGAAAAATCATCGGAAGAGTTGCGCGTCGAGAAAACACGCGGCAAGGATACCCGCGCGACGCCAAAAGCGCGAGACGGGCCGTGCAGCCCGTCCCGTGTTCAATGCGTCGTTTCGGTTTCGGTCCGGGTTTCGGACGCCCGGTTCGCCGGCGGCGCCGTACGCGGCCCGGCCAGCGGCGCGCCCAGCCGGCCGCGCGTGCGCACCAGTTCGGCAAGCTGCCACGAGCCGAGCGCGAGGCAGCCGAACAGCACCTCGCGCCCACGCTTGACCACCGCGAGCGACAGCGCCGTCTCGCGGTCGACGCCGAACATCTGCGCGAGCAGCACGACGGTCGCCTCCTGCACGCCGAGCCCGCCCGGCACCATGAACGCCGCATGCCGCACCGCCTGCGTCATCGCCTCGATCGCGATCGCGCCGCCGATCGACACCGGATGGCCGAGCAGCGCGAGCGCCCAGTAGATCTCGAGCGCGCCGAGCACGTAGCCGGCCAGTTGCCAGAAAAAGGCGCTGAACAGCAGGCCCGTGCGCGACATCAGCGAATCGATGTCGGCGTCGAGCCGGCGGCCGTCGACGCCCTGCAGCAGCCGGTGCGAATCGCCGAGCAGGCGGCCCGCGAAACGCTCGATCGCATGGAAGATGCCGCCGCGCCGCATCAGCACCACGCCGAGCACCGGCAACGGCAGCGTCAGCAGCAGCGCGAGGGCGATCGTGCCGCCGCCCATGTTGTCGGTCGTCGCGAGCAGCAGCACGAGGCCGAGCGCCGCGAACGCATACTGGACGACGATCGTCACGAGCACCTCGACGATCACCGACGCGGTCACGCGGCTCGCGTCGGGCACCTGCCAGCGCGCGAGCCGGATGCCGACGATCTCGCCGCCGATCCCCACCACGGGCAGCAGCCGGTTCACGGCCTCGCGCACGGTCGCGATCCACCACAGGAACGGCAGCGAACTGCGCCGGTCGAGCAGCTGGTGCCAGGCATACGCATCGAGCAGCAGCGGCAGCGCGTGGAACGGCACGAGCCACAGCAGCGCATAGCCGGCGCGCGCGAGCATCTGCGACACGTCGCCGACGCCTTCGTGCAGCCCCAGCGCGAGCAGGATGCCGATGCCGATCGGCCAGCCGAGCCACTTGATCCACTTGATCCACTTGCTCATGACGGCTGCGCTCCCGGTGCGCGCGACGCGTGCGCGCCGCGTCGGGCCGCAGGCTCGCCGAATACGTCGGCAAAGCCGCCGGTCGCGACGCCCGCCGCCTTCAGCGCGGCCGCGACGCGCGGCGACAGTAGCGCATCCAGTTCGTCGACCGGACGGTAGCCGGCCATCGTCGGCGTGATCGGGCCGTCGCCGGCCTCGGCCGGATGGCAGTAGATCTCGCCGACGCCCGGCGGCAGCTTCGCGAGCGCGTCGAGCAGCACGGCCTCGTCCATCGCGCCCGTCTGCTCGATGCCCACCACGT
Organism: Burkholderia sp. E168m15; assembly: GCF_016586105.1. Lineage (NCBI taxonomy): Bacteria > Pseudomonadati > Pseudomonadota > Betaproteobacteria > Burkholderiales > Burkholderiaceae > Burkholderia > Burkholderia sp. E168m15. The sequence goes on along the minus strand of NZ_BCPO01000030.1, from coordinate 31,213 downwards.
AGTCGTTGTGCGCGAGCCCCGCCCGGTCGAGCCGCGCGCGCACCAGCGCGATCCACGGCTTGAGCAGCGCCGGTGCGCTCGTTTCGTACGGCAGCCGCACTGCGCGCAGCCCGTAGTCGCGGCCGATCTCGATGATCATCGACAGCACGGTCGGATGCAGGTGGAAATGCTTGTGCGCGTTCACGTGGTCGAGCGGCAGGCCGCTCGCCGCGAACGCATCGAACTGCGCACGAATCTCGCGGCGCAGTTGCGCGCGCACGTGCGGCAGGAAGAAGAAGCGACAGCCGTCCTTCGCCATCGCGTCGCCGAAGCGCCCGTCGGGGCCGACGAGCGCGGGAATCGCATGCGCGGGCAGCGTGGCCGGCCCGTCCGCGAGCACCAGGTGCAAGCCGACCGCGAGCGACGGCAGCCGCCGCGCGCGTTCGATCGCATCCTGCGCGGCGGGGGCGCCGACCATCAGGCTGGCGGCGTTCAGCACGCCGTCGCGGTGCGCGCGCTCGACCGCCGCGTTGACGCGCGGGTGCAGCCCGAAGTCGTCCGCGGTGAAGATCAGCGCCCGCGCCGCCCGCTGCGTCGCCACGGATCAGGCCTCGTGCGCGCGCAGGAAGCGGAAGAACTCGACGCCTTCGCGCAGGCGACGCTTCATCATGTCCCAGCTCGTCAGCATCTCGCGCACGATTTCCCAGATCTTCGACGGACGGAAATAGAACTCGCGATAGAACTGCTCGAGATGGTGGTAGATCTCGTCGCGCGACAGGTGCGCATAGCCGATCGCCGCGAGCTGCACGCCTTCCTTGCTGACCAGGTTGATGGTCTTGTTCTCTTCCATCCAGCCGTTTTCCACGGCCTGCTTGTACAGCGTCGTGCCCGGATACGGCGCGGCGAGGGACACCTGGATCGTATGCGGATTGATTTCCTTCGCGTACTCGATCGTCTTCTTGATGGTTTCCTGCGTCTCGCCCGGCAGGCCGAGGATGAAGGTGCCGTGGATCTTGATGCCGAGCTTCTTGCAGTCCGCGCTGAAACGGCGCGCGAAATCGGTGCGCACGCCCTTCTTGATGTTCACGAGGATCTGGTCGTCGCCCGATTCGAAGCCGACCAGCAACAGGCGCAGGCCGTTTTCCTTCATGATCTTCAGCGACTTGTACGGCACGTTGGCCTTCGCGTTGCACGACCACGTGATGCCGAGCTTGCCCAGGCCGATGGCGATGGCTTCGGCGCGCGGCAGGTCGTCGGTGAAGGTGTCGTCGTCGAACATCAGTTCCTTCACTTCCGGCATGTTGTCGCGAATCCACTTCGCTTCCGCGAGCACGTTCTCGACCGAGCGCGTGCGGTAGCGATGGCCGCTGACCGTCTGCGGCCACAGGCAGAACGTGCAGCGCGACTTGCAGCCGCGGCCCGTGTAGATCGACACGTACGGATAGTTCAGGTAGCCGATGAAGTAGTTGTCGATCTTCAGGTCGCGCTTGTAGACGGGCGCGACGAACGGCAGTTCGTCCATGTTCTCGAGGATCGGACGCGCTTCGTTGTGCTCGATCGAGCCGTCCTTCGCGCGCCAGCTCAAGCCCTTGATCTCGGGGAACGGCTTGCCTTCGGCGAGCTCCTTGCAGGTGTAGTCGAATTCCTCGCGGCACACGAAGTCGATCGCCTCGCTCGCCGTGAGCGAGTTGTGCGGATCGACCATCACCTTCGCGCCGACCATGCCGACGAGCATCGACGGCTTCATCTTCTTCAGATCCTGCGCGAACATCGCGTCGGTCGGGAACGACGGCGTGCTCGTGTGGATGATCACGAGGTCGTAGTCGTTGGCGATCTTCAGCGTTTCCTCGACCGACAGGCCGTCGGCCGGCGCATCGACGACGCGGCTGCCCGGCACGAGCGCGGCCGGCTGCGCGAGCCAGGTCGGATACCAGAAGGAACGGATTTCGCGCTTCGCCTGATAGCGCGAGCCGGCTCCGCCGTCGAAGCCGTCATACGAAGGGGCCTGCAAGAACAGCGTTTTCATGAATGCTCCGGTAGCCTGCATAGTTCGTTTCGTTACAACGATTCAGTCAAAAAACCGCGGGCCGCCATGCCGGCGCCCGCCTCTCTGTCATGTCGCGCCGCGCGGCTTCGCCGTGCGACGCGTCTCGGCCCGCGGGCCGGTTTCGATCGACGGCCCTAGCGGCCGTCCACTGCTTCCACGGCCGCGGTCGCGCGTTCGCCGCCGACGACCGTCATCCTGGCGCCGCGCCACACGACGTGCGTGCCGAACACGGCCGCGAGCCACTCGAGCGCGAGCAGCGTGTCGCGCACCGCGACGAGCGGCAGGTCGCGCCAGAACGCGCGCCAGCCGTCCTCGCCGCGCGCATGCAGCACGAGCCGGCCGAATGCGCCGAGCGCGGCCGCCCCGCCCGCCAGCGTGCCGGCGAAGGTGCCGTCGAGGCGCAACGCGAGCGCCGCGCCGATCGCGAGCCACGGCACGGTAAACGTAATGAACAGGAACGCGAAGCCGGCCGGATTCAGCGAACGGATCGTGCGCAGCCAGCGCGTCTCGCGGTGCCACAGCGGCCCGAACGACGGCTCGATCACGTCGGTCGCGACCTCGACCTCCGACAGCACGGTGCGCCGCCCGAGGCGACGCGGCAGCTCGGCCAGCCAGAAATCGTCGGCCAGTTCGTCCTTCAGCGCGACGAGCCCGCCGATCCGGTCGAGCGTGTCGCGCGTGAGCGCGAGCGTCGCGCCGAAGCCGAAGCGGCTCGAGCGGCCGAGGTGCGTGATGCGCACCGACGGCGCGAACCAAGCGTCGACGAACTGCGCGCCGATCCGCGTCCAGAAGCCGCCGACGCTGCGCGCATGATACAGGCACGTGACGACCCCCACCGACGGGTCCGCCAGCGGCGCCGTGACACGCTCCAGATAGTCGGGCTGCACCGCGATGTCGCTGTCCGCGATCACGATGCGGCCATATTTCGCGCGCTCGGCGAGATTGATCAGGTTGCTGACCTTCAGGTTCTTGCCATGCACGCGCGCGTCGATCACGAGCGTGATGTCGCACTCCGGATGATCGGCGCGCAGCCGCTCGACGACGGCGATGGCCGGATCGGCCGACGATGCGACGCCGAGCAGCACCTCGTAGCGAGGATGGCGCTGCGCGCAGAAGGTCGCGAGGTTTTCATACAGGTGCGGCTCCGCGCCGCACAGCGGCTTCAGCACACTGACCGGCTCGAAGCCGTCGCGCACCGCGGTGCGCGGCGTGCGCGGCCGCGGCGCGAAGGCCGCGACGAGCGCGTAGCCGGCCGCGGCCAGCGTGAAGATGATCAGCAGCCAGTCGAGCAGCGTTGCGGCGGGCGTCATGCGCGAGGCCTCCCGGCGAACGGGGCGCCCTGGCAAACGCTTGAGCGTGATTGAGCGTGATGCGGTATTCCGACAACGACGAACGCGGGCACGACCCGACTCCTTGTTCCAGCAGCGTCTGTAATGGGGGAGGCACGACCCGTCGTTCGGGTGCGGCCATGCCCGGCTTCGCGTGGCGTATCCCCGCGCAGCGCCCGGACGGCATGCGGGAAGACTCGAATGGCTCCATCGGCACAACATGGGCAGGCGCCGGATTTTAGCAGTCCGCAGCCCCCCGCGTGCGGCGCTTCGAGAAACGGACTAGTGCAATTCCGGCAAAGCTGAGCGGTCGACGGACCTGATCGGCCCGACCACGTTCACGTTAGCGTAAGTACTTTGCAGGCGTATTGCAGTCTTTAAAATCAAACGTTTCGTGCAAATTTGTATGTCGATGCGGTTTCACTTCCAATCGCCGTAAAGTTTGGTAATTAATCAGCGATTAGCTTGATTTTTGCAACGATCGTCGCAAGCAACCCTGCACCCCTGTAAGGCGCATGGGTATCCGCGCGCCGCCAGCACGTTCCGGAACCCTTTGGCAAAATCCTTGGCATTTGTTGCGTCAGCGCATCACCACGCCACCCCGTTTCGAAGGTCTTCCGATGACACCGTTTTCCGTACTCGATCTCGCCCCCATTCCGGCCGGCGCCGACGCCTCGCAGGCGTTCCGTAACACCGTCGATCTCGCACAGCATGCGGAACGCTGGGGCTACCAGCGCTACTGGCTGGCCGAGCATCACAACATGCCGGGGATCGCGAGTGCGGCCACCGCCGTCGTGATCGGCCACGTCGCGGGCGCCACGCGGACGATCCGGGTCGGCTCGGGCGGCATCATGCTGCCGAACCATGCGCCGCTCGTGATCGCCGAACAGTTCGGCACGCTCGCGTCGCTGTATCCGGGGCGCATCGACCTCGGCCTCGGCCGCGCGCCCGGCACCGACCAGACCACGTCGCGCGCGCTGCGCCGCGACCTGATCGGCAGTGCCGATTCGTTTCCGGACGACGTCGCGGAGCTGCAGCGCTACTTCGCGGAGCCGGTACCGGGCCAGCGCGTGCGGGCGGTGCCCGGCGCGGGGCTCGACGTCCCGGTGTGGCTGCTCGGTTCGAGCCTGTTCAGCGCGCAGCTCGCGGCGATGCTCGGGCTGCCGTTCGCGTTCGCGTCGCATTTCGCGCCGGATTATCTGATGCGGGCGCTCGAGATCTATCGCGCGCAATACCGGCCGTCGGCCGCGTGGCCGAAACCGCATGCGATGGTGGGCGTCAACGTGTTCGCGGCCGAGACCGACGACGAGGCGCGGCGCCTGTTCACGTCGCTGCAGCAACAGTTCATCAACCTGCGGCGCGGCACGCCGGGCAAGCTGCCGCCGCCCGTCGACGTGCTCGAGGCGAACGAACTCGAGCTCGCGACCGTCGCCCATTCGCTGTCGTTCGCGGCGGTCGGCTCGCGCGATACGGTGCGCGACAAGCTGCGCGAGCGCATCGCGCAGACGGGCGCCGACGAGCTGATCATCACCGCGCAGATCTACGATCACGCCGCGCGGCTGCGCTCGTTCGAACTGACCGCGCAGATCCGCGACGAGCTCGCGAGCGAGGCACGCTGACCGCACGATTACGCGCGGCCTGCCGCCTGCCCCGCGTCACTGCGGGTGCACGGCCTCCAGCCCGTCGAGCAGCGCCTTGTGGAACGCGTCCGGGTCCTGGATCTGCGGCGCGTGTCCGAGCGCCGGAAATTCGACGAGCTGCGCGCCGGGAATCGCGGCCTGCGTGCGCTTCGCGAGCTCAGGATAGCGGCCGAGCTTCGCGTGCACGTCGGGCGGGGCGACATCCTTGCCGATCGCGGTCGTATCCTTGTCGCCGATCATCAGCAGCGTCGGCACGCGAATCGCGCCGAGTTCGTAGACCACCGGCTGCGTGAGGATCATGTCGTAGATCAGCGCGGAATTCCACGCGACCGCGTCGCGGCCGGCGCCGCGATACATCCCGGCGAGCATCTGCACCCAGCGCTCGTACGACGGCGCCCACTTGCCCGCGTAGTAGGTCGACTGCTCGTAGCGGCGGATGCCGTCGGCGTTGGTCTTCAGTTCGCGCGCATACCAGTAGTCGACCGACAGCGGCGGCACGCCGAGCGCCTTCCAGTCCTCGAGGCCGATCGGGTTCACGAGCACGAGCTGGTCGGTCGCCTTCGGATACATCAGCGCATAGCGGATCGCGAGCATCCCGCCCGTCGAGTGGCCGATGATCGTCGCCGACTTCACGCCGACCGATTCGAGCAGCGCGTGCGTGTTGCGCGCGAGTTGCTGGAAGCTGTACTGGTAGCGCTCGGGCTTCGACGACTTGCAGAAGCCGATCTGGTCCGGCGCGATCACGCGATAACCGGCGCGGCTCAGCACACCGATCGTGTCCTCCCAGGTCGCCGCGCAGAAGTTCTTGCCGTGCAGCAGCACGACGGTGCGACCGTTCGGATGCGCGGGCTGCACGTCGAGGTACGCCATCTCGAGGGTTTCGCGTTGCGACACGAACGCGTACTCATGCACGGGCGCCGGATACGCGAATCCTTCCAGGCGCGGGCCGTAAGCGGGCCCGTCGTTGGCGGCGGGCGTGGCCGCAACGGCCGCAACCGGCATCGCGCACGCGGCGGCGGCACTCGCGCCGAGCACGGCGGCACGTGCGACGGACAACATCTTGCAAATCGAAAGCATGGCGATCACGGTGATTGGGGACGCGCGCGGGCAGCCGGGCCCCAGCGGGGCTGTCTCGCGCCCCGCGATTCTACGCGGTCGCGTGACGACGGCGCGCAACACTCCGGGGCCACGCGACTTCCGCGCGGTTGACGAACTCGGGTATCGTGTGACGTGACCCTGAAACGCGTGCAGGCGAATTCCCATGAAAAACGTCCTCAGCATTCAGTCGCACGTCATCTACGGCCATGCCGGCAACAGCGCGGCCGTGTTCCCGATGCAGCGTCTCGGCATCAACGTCTGGCCGCTCAACACCGTCCAGTTGTCGAATCACATGCAGTACGGCCACTGGGCCGGCAGCGCGATCGACGCCGCGAAGATGGAACAGCTCGTCGACGGCATCGCCGCCATCGGCGTGCTCAAGCGGTGCGACGCGGTGCTGTCCGGCTTCCTCGGCTCGCCGCCGCAGGCACGCGCGGCGGTCGAGATCGTGCGCACGGTGAAAGCGATGAATCCGAACGCGTGGTACTTCTGCGATCCGGCGATGGGCCAGACGGGCGGCATCCGGCCCGAGCCCGGCGTCGAGGAATTCATCGTGGAGGAGGTGCCCGCGCTCGCGGACGGCATGTCGCCGAACCACACCGAACTGCAGAAGCTCGCCGGGCGGCGCATCGAGACCGTCGCCGAAGCCGTCGACGCATGCCGTGCGCTGATCCGCCGCGGCCCGCAGATCATCCTCGTCAAGCACCTGCACGACCGCAACAGTCCGGCCGACCGTTTCAACATGCTCGCCGTCACCGAGACCGAAGCGTGGATCGGCCAGCGGCCGCTGTATGCGTTTCCGCGCCACCCGGTCGGCGTCGGCGACCTGACCAGCGCGATCTTCGTCGCGTGCCGGCTGCGCGGCGACTCGGTGCGCGCCGCGTTCGAGCACACGCTCGCGGCCGTGCACGCGGTGGTGAAGGCCACCTACGACGCGCGCCGCTACGAGCTCGAACTCGTCGCCGCGCAGGACGAGATCGCCCGCCCGAGCGAATGGTTCGGCGCGTGGGTGACCGACGCCTGACGCGTCGGCACTGCCCTGCGCTGCTCCAGCGCGCCGCTGTCCCGCTGTCCCGCTGTCCCGCTGTCCCGCTTTCCCGCTTTCCCGCTTTCCCGTTGCAGCCGACCTGCTGACGCCGCATCCCGATGCCGGTCCGCTGCCCGTGCAAACGTTTCCGGACTTCACATGAATGACACCGATTCCTCGCTATGCTCGCGGCGGCATGCACCGGCGCAGCCGCATCCTGCGACCCGGTGCGCGCCCTTCCCGCAGGTCCCGCCAATCGGCTCCCTCTTTACCCCACGATAACGACCATGACCCGATCGAACCGTCGTGACTTCCTGCGCGTCGCCGCCGGCACTGCCGGCGCCGCCGCGCTGAACCTGTTTCCGCCCGTGATCCGGGATGCGCTCGCGATTCCCGCGAACCGCCGCACCGGCACGATCCGCGACATCGAACACATCGTGATCCTGATGCAGGAGAACCGCTCGTTCGACCACTACTTCGGCACGATGCGCGGTGTCCGCGGCTTCGGTGACCCGCGCCCGTTGCGCCTCGCGAACGGCAAGTCGGTGTTTCACCAGCCGGTCGGCCCGGCCGAACTGCTGCCGTTCCACCCGGGCGTCGACAAGCTCGGCCTGCAGTTCCTGCAGGACCTGCCGCACGGCTGGCAGGACATGCACGCCGCCTGGAACAAGGGCCGCTACGACCAGTGGGTGCCGAACAAGGGCACCACGACGATGGCGTACCTGAAGCGCGACGACATCCCGTTCCACTATCAGCTCGCCGACGCGTTCACGATCTGCGACGCATACCACTGCGCGATCCCGAGCTCGACCGACCCGAACCGCTACTACATGTGGACGGGCTACGTCGGCAACGACGGCACGGGCGGGGGTCCGGTGCTCGGCAACGAGGAAAAGGGCTACGGCTGGACGACCTATCCGGAAGTGCTCGAACAGGCCGGCGTGTCGTGGAAGATCTACCAGGACGTCGGCACGGGGCTCGACGCGAACGGCTCGTGGGGCTGGACGCAAAACCCGTACATCGGCAACTACGGCGACAACTCGCTGCTCTACTTCAACCAGTACCGCTCCGCGCTGCCCGGCACGCCGCTGTACGACAAGGCGCGCACCGGCACCAACATCAGCGCCGGCGGCACGCTGTTCGACGTGCTGCAGCAGGACGTGAAGAACGGCACGCTGCCGCAGGTGTCGTGGATCTGCGCGCCCGAAGCGTATTCCGAGCACCCGAACTGGCCGGCGAACTATGGCGCGTGGTACATCGAGCAGGTGCTGAAGGCGCTCGTGTCGAATCCCGACGTGTGGAGCAAGACCGCGCTGTTCATCACGTACGACGAAAACGACGGCTTCTTCGATCACGTGCCGCCGCCGTTCGCGCCGCAGTCGCGCGAGAACGGGCTGTCGACGGTCGCGACGACCAACGAGGTGTTCGCCGGCGACGCGTCGCACATGGCCGGCCCTTACGGGCTCGGGCCGCGCGTGCCGATGCTGGTCGTGTCGCCGTGGACCAAGGGCGGCTGGGTCTGCTCGCAGACCTTCGATCACACGTCGCTGCTGCAATTCATCGAGGCGCGCTTCGGCGCGCAGTATCCGGTCACGGCCGCCAACGTGTCGCCGTGGCGCCGCGCGGTGTGCGGCGACCTGACGTCGGCGTTCGAGTTCGCGACCGCGGACGCCGCATGGCCGACGCTGCCCGACACCAGCGGCTACGCGCCGCCCGACCGCGTGCGCCATCCCGACTACATCCCGGTGCCGCCGGTGCTGCAGAAGCTGCCGAAACAGGAAGCCGGGCTGCGTCCGGCGCGCGCTCTGCCGTACGAGCTGTTCGTGCACGGCCGCGTCGAAGCCGCCAACGGCCAGTTCCGGCTGACCTTCGCGAACACGGGCCGGGCGGGCGCCGCGTTCCAGGTCCAGTCGCGCAACCGCGTCGACGGCCCGTGGGCGTACACGGTCGAAGCCGGCAAACGTATCGCCGATACGTGGAGCGCCGCCGCATCGCTCGGCCTGTACGACCTCGACGTATACGGCCCGAACGGCTTCTACTGCCATTTCCGCGGCCCGTTCGCGACCGGGGTCGGCAGCGCGGACGTGAACCCCGAGGTGATCTACGGCTACGACGTCGCGAACGGCAACATCACGCTGCGCCTGATGAACCGCGGCCACAAGGCCGTGCGGCTCAAGGTCACGAACGCGTACGGCCACGGTCACGCGCGCACGTTCGACCTCGCGCCGGGCGCGCACGTCGACGATTACTGGGACCTGCGCGGCAGCCACGGCTGGTACGACCTCACCGTCAGCGACGGCCGCCTGCTCGGCTTCCTGCGCCGCTTCGCCGGCCACGTCGAAACGGGCCGCCCGAGCACCAGCGACCCGCTGATCCGCACGACCGCGTCGCACGACGACGCCGAAGCCGCGTCGGACGCCCTGTCCGACTGACGTCGACCCACGCGCGGCGCGGCCCTTCTGACGGGCCGCGCCGCGTTTTTGCCCGCACCGCCCCTCTTCTCTGCGCCCGTTGCGTTCGCGACGGGAAACTCCCGATACCGGCCGCCCGCGCACGCGCGGAAGCTATGCGCAAATCCGCATCGAATGCGCGACAAATTTCCAAGACCCGCGCATATCGGCGACCTATATATCGAAGCAATCGGGGCTCTTCGCGGAGCCTGACGGGAGATGTTTCCGAGGATCACGATGCCGACCTCCCCGCCCGATTCCGAGAAGCGGTCGAACCGCCCGCCCGTCGCACGCGTCCGGCCCGCCCAGGCGCGCGCGGTACCCACTCGCCGGTGTCGAACAAGAGGAACAACATGAAATTCCGTCATTCCCTGCTGTCGGTGTCGATTGCATCCGCGCTTGCCCTTCTGTCGCAACAGGCTGCCCAGGCCGCCGACACAACCGACGTGAAGGTCGGCTTCGCCGCGCCGCTCACGGGCGTGAACGCCGGCTACGGCAAGGACCTGCAAAACGGCGTGCAGCTCGCGCTCGACGATGCAGCCGCGCAGAAAGTGCAGATCGCCGGCAAGCCTGCCCGCTTCAATCTCGTCGTGCAGGACGACCAGGCCGACCCGCGCATCGGCGTGCAGGCCGCGCAGGCACTGGTCGACCAGAACGTGTCGGTCGTGGTCGGTCACTTCAATTCGGGGACGACGATTCCGGCGTCGGTGGTCTACGACAAGGCCGGCATTCCGGTGATCGACCCGGCCGCGACCAACCCGACGCTCACGTCGCGCGGGCTCGCGAACATGTTCATGGTGATCGCGACCGATGGCCAGAATGCCGGCAACGCGGGCAAGTACGCGGTCGAGGTGACGAAGGCGAAGCGCATCGCGATCATCGACGACCGCACCGCGTTCGGCCAGGGCGAAGCCGACGAATTCGAGAAGGCCGTGAAGGCCGCCGGCGGCAACCTCATCGGTCGCGAGTTCACCAGCAACCAGGCGGTCGATTTCCGCGCGCAGATCACGAGCCTGAAGGCCAAGAATCCCGACCTGATCTTCTTCGGCGGCCTCGATTCGCTCGCCGCCAACTTCATCAAGCAAATGCGTCAACTCGGGCTGAACGCGCAATTCGTCGGCGGCGGCGGCGTGAAGGACAACGAGTTCATCAAGATCGCGGGGCCGGCCGCCGAAGGCGCGATGGCGTGGGAATACGGTCAGCCGCTCGACGAGCTGCCGCAGGGGAAGGATTTCGAGGCGCGCTTCAAGAAGCGCTTCGGCGTCGACGTGCTGTCGTATGCGCAGTTCGGCTATGACGCGGCGTGGGCGGCGATCAAGGCGATGCAGGCGGCCGGTTCGACCGATCCGAAGGCCTATCGCCCGGCGCTGAAGAAAATCGACTTCCCAGGCGTGACCGGCCGCATCTCGTTCGCGAACGACGGCTCGCTGAAGAGCGGGATGTCGACGCTGTACCAGGTGAAGAACGGCGCGTGGAAGACGATCGTGACGAAGGGAGGCTGATCGGCGAGAGGGGCGGCCGGCGGCGGGAACGCCGTCTGGCCGCGGAGATCGAGACGATTGCGCCGATCTCGTATGACGACTGATGTTAAAACAATGCCAGCGGACCCGCGACCTCGCGAGCCCCGTGACCCAACGGTCAGCCCGCTTCGGCCTCGGCTGCCTCGTGCGCGCGCCGCAGGCGCTCGCGGCTGTTGGTGAGGTGCGTGCGCATCGCGGCGCGCGCCGCTTCCGGGTCGTGGCGCGCGATCGCCTCGTAGATGTCCTCGTGCTCGTGGTTCAGCCGGCCGACGTAGCGCTCGAGGTCGTCGCCGGCAAAGCGCGCCGAATTCACCCGCGTACGCGGAATGATCGACGTGCCCAGCTGCGTCATGATGTCGACGAAATAGCGGTTGCCGGTGGACTGCGCGATCTGCAGATGGAACTGGAAGTCGAGCTGCGCGGTGTCACGCCCGCCACCCGCGCCCGTCGCGATCGCGTCGAGCGCGCGCCGCAGCGCGGCGAGGTCGGCATCGTTCGCGCGCTGCGCGGCCAGGCTCGCGCACTCGCTTTCGAGGCTGATACGCAGCTCCAGCACCGCGAGCACGTCGCGCAGCGTCGTGATCGTCGCGGGATCGATGCCGAGCGTCTGACGGCGCGACGGCTCCAGCACGAAGCTGCCGATGCCGTGGCGCGTCTCGACGAGGCCGCTCGCCTGCATCCGCGAGATCGCCTCGCGCACGACCGTGCGGCTCACGCCCTGCGCCGCCATGACTTCGGTTTCGGTCGGCAGCTTGTCGCCGGGCCGCAGCGTGCCGTTTTCGATCTGCGCGGTCAGCGCGTCGACGACATCTTGTGCGAGGCTGCGTGCGCGACGGCGCGGCGCTGCGGGAAGCGTAGGCACGGACATGTGGCCGGTTCCTTTTTGAATGATCGTAATGTGAGCCGAGGGTTTACGCGGGGTTTGAGCGAAAGCCGATGATTCATTATACTGCGTCACAAGTCATCCGACGACTGATGATCGGCGCACGGATCTCCTGTCGACTCAGGTCGGCTGTTCAGCACCGCCCGGTCCCGTGCGTGACGATCGACCTGCGTTCGCGTTCTGCGCTCCGCCGGCCCGGTTGTCGCTTCCACCCCATTCGGGTTGCGTCGACATGCGGGGCTTGCGCGCCGCGCACGTCGGTTGTCGAATGATCGCACCTCGCGCCGCGCGCGGCAAAGCTTTTGCCGCACGGCATCGCCCACTCTTTCGCCATCGCCGCCCATGAACGCCGTCACTGCCTCGCCCTCCCACGACACGCCGCGCATCGTCGACCTGCAAGCGATTCCGGTCGCCGGCCACGACAGCATGCTGCTCAACCTGAGCGGCGCGCACGGCCCGTTCTTCACCCGCAACCTCGTGATCCTGAAGGACAGCGCGGGCCGCACGGGCGTCGGCGAAGTACCGGGCGGCGAAAGCATCCGCCGCACGCTCGACGACGCGCGCGCGCTCGTCGTCGGCCAGCCGGTCGGCAACTACCATGCGGTGCTCAACGACGTGCGGCGCACCTTCGCCGACCGCGACGCAAGCGGCCGCGGGCTGCAGACCTTCGACCTGCGCACGACGATCCACGCGGTCACCGCGCTCGAAGCCGCGCTGCTCGACCTGCTCGGCCAGCATCTCGGCGTGCCGGTCGCCGCGCTGCTCGGCGAAGGCCAGCAGCGCGAGCGGGTCGAGATGCTCGGCTACCTGTTCTACATCGGCGACCGCACGAAGACCGCGCTCCCCTATCGCGACGGCCGCGGCGCGACCGACGACTGGACGCGCGTACGCGACGAAGCCGCACTGACGCCCGAAGCCGTCGTGCGGCTCGCCGAAGCCGCGCATGCGCGCTACGGCTTCAACGACTTCAAGCTGAAGGGCGGCGTATTCGAAGGGGCCAGCGAGATCGAAGCCGTGACGGCGCTCGCCGAGCGTTTCCCCGACGCGCGCGTGACGCTCGATCCGAACGGCGCATGGTCGCTCGACGAAGCCGTGCGGCTGTGCCGCGATCAGCATCACGTGCTCGCGTATGCGGAAGATCCGTGCGGTGCGGAGAACGGTTACTCGGGCCGCGAGGTGATGGCCGAATTCCGCCGCGCGACGGGGCTGCCGACGGCGACCAACATGATCGCGACCGACTGGCGGCAGATGGGCCATGCGGTGCAGTTGCACGCCGTCGACATCCCGCTCGCCGATCCGCACTTCTGGACCATGCAGGGGTCGGTGCGGGTCGCGCAGATGTGCCGCGACTGGGGCCTCACGTGGGGTTCGCATTCGAACAACCACTTCGACGTGTCGCTCGCGATGTTCACGCACGTCGCGGCCGCGGCGCCGGGTCAGGTCACCGCGATCGATACGCACTGGATCTGGCAGGACGGCGAACGGCTGACGCGGGAGCCGCTGAAGATCGAGAACGGGCTGGTGGAAGTGCCGAAGCGGCCGGGGCTCGGCATCGACATCGACATGGATGCGGTCGCGCTCGCGCACGAGCTGTACAAGCAGCACGGCCTCGGCGCCCGCGACGACGCGGCGGCGATGCAGTACCTGATCCCGGGCTGGACGTTCAACAACAAGCGCCCGTGCCTCGTGCGCTGAGCGTAGGACGGACCGGGCGGCAAGGTCGCCCGGTCGGAATGGAATGAGGCGATTCGCCCGTGTATCGGCGATCGCCGGCCGGGAAAGACCGGCGAAGCAAAAGCGGGATTCGCGAGTGCGCGGCCGGCCGGTCGCCGCGCGACGATCCTGACCGGGCGCTCCTAAGCGGGCCTCCCTAACCGGGCCTCCCTAACCGACCGCACCTACCCGGCCAGCCCGATCCCCCGCGCCATCCCCGACGCGGCGAACACGATGACGATCACCAGCACCGCCTGCCAGTGGCCGATCCGCACATAGGTGCGCGCCCGGCCGAGATCGGGCGGTTGCTGCCGCCGCGCGGCGATACGCCAGCGGATCAGCCCCAGCATCGGCACGATTTCGAGCAGCAGGAGCAGCACGAGCGCGGTCATCTTCAGGTGAAAGAGCGGTTCGTGCAGGTAGTACGCGGCCCCTTTCTCGAAACCGCCGAACGCCCGCGCAAGGCCCGTCGCGATCAGCACGAGCGCCGACAGCCCCCAGACCGCATCCGCCTTGAACACGCCGGGCAAATCGGCTGGCTGCGCCGACGCGATGAGCCGGCGCAACGCACGGTTACGCGCCGCGATCGCGGCGAATGCGACGCCGAACGCACTCAGGTGAATGGCAGCCAGCAACCAGCGGACGATCATCGCGCCGCCTTGTCGCCCGCGCCCGGTGCGCGAGCCGTGTCAGACGATCTGCTTGAGCGCCGCGTCGAGCGCGAGCACCGCGACGCGGTCGCCTTCGGTCGTGAGCGGCGCGCGCATCACGATCTGCCGGTTGTGGCCGACCGCCGCCGGCGAATCCCACAGCAGCTCCACCTTCGGTCGACTGAACAGGCTGCCGCGGCGCGGCGGCACGACCGCCGGCTGCGCGCCCTGCTCGCCCGCGGCGGGCGCGGTGGGTGCGACCCGGCCGGGCCAGCGCACCGACAGTTCGCGCGCGTCGTACTGGCCAACCTTGCGGCTTTCCATCCAGACGATCGCGGTGCGCGTCAGCACGTCGAGCGAAATCGCATACCGACCGACCGCGAAGCGGCGCGCGGCCACGTTGGTCCGCCACAGCGGCCGCGGCCGGCAAATCCAGACGATCGCCGCATAGAGCGCCGGCGCGGCGACGAGCCAGCCGTTGGTCGCCGTCACCGCGTGCAGGGCGCGGCGCCAGCCGGCCGCCCACGTGAACGCGCCGATCGACCACACGGCGAACAGGAAGCCGATCAGCGCGAACGCGCGCAGCGCCTGGCGCAGCCACTGCGGCAGCGGATGGAACGGCCGCTCGGCCCGGGCGGCGGCGCCCGGCAGCGCCAGCAGCAGGAAGATCAGGATGAGGTAGAGGAATGCCCACGGCGACGACACCATCGCCGACAGCGACGAGCGATAGCCCATCTGGGACATCGAGAACAGCCAGCGCGCGAGCAGCACGAGACCGATCGCGCGCAACGCGAAGATCACACCGGCGCCGGGGGCCGGCGCTGCGCGCGTGGTTTTCGTTCTCGCCAAGACTGCTCTCCTCTGGATATTCATACTGGGCCGGATTTCACGGCACGGCCATTATAGGGACATTACCGTCTGGACAGATGGCCGGATGGCGTGCCGGGCCGCTTCGAGGGCCGTTCGCGGCGCCGGGCGCGGCGAGAATACAACACATCCGCGCCGCAGATGTGACAACGCCCCGCCGGAAAACCCGGACGGGGCGTCGTGACGGCCGCGCGCCGCCATGCGGCGGCGGCCCGCAATCAGCTTGCGTTGACTTCGCGGAGCACCGTGCGGCGCTTCTGGCGCAGCAGTTCCTCGTAGCCCTTCACGTAGTTCTGCGCCATCACCTTCGACGAGAAACGGGCTTCGAATGCGGCGCGAACCTTCTCGCGCGGCAGCGTATCGAGGCGCTTGAGCGCGGCGACGGCCGACAGTTCGTCTTCGACGACGAAGCCCGACACGCCGTTGTCGATCACTTCCGGCACCGAGCCGCGCTTGAACGCGATCACCGGCGTGCCGCAGGCCATCGCCTCGATCATCACCAGGCCGAAGGGCTCCGGCCAGTCGATCGGGAACAGCAGCGCATGCGCGTTGCCGAGGAATTCGGTCTTCTCCGACTCGCTGATTTCGCCGATGTACTCGACGTGCGGCAGCGCGAACAGCGGCTTGATCTTCTCTTCGTAGTACGCGCGGTCGGCCTTGTCGAGCTTCGCGGCGATCTTGATCGGCAGGCCGGCCTGTTCGGCGATGCGGATCGCCGTGTCGACGCGCTTTTCCGGCGAGATGCGGCCGAGGAACGCGAGGTAGCTCGGCTTCACGTTCGGGATCGGCGTCAGCAGGTTTTCCGGCAGGCCGTGGTAGACGGTCGACAGCCAGTTCGCCTGCGGCAGCGGGATGCGCTGGTTGTCGGAGATCGACACGACCGGCACGTCGCTGAACGCATTGAAGATCGGCTGCAGTTCCGGCAGGTCGAGACGGCCGTGCATCGTCGTCAGATGCGGGACCGGCTGACGCGAGAACAGCGAGAACGGGTAGTAGTCGATGTGGCAGTGCAGGACGTCGAACTCTTCCGCGCGGCGGCGCACCTGCTCGAGCAGCAGCATGTGCGGGGCCATCACGTCGCGGATCGTCGGGTCGAGGCGCAGCGCCTGCGGCCAGCACGCTTCGAGCTTCGCGGAGGTCTGCGAATCGCCGCTCGCGAAGAGCGTGACGTCATGCCCCATCTCGACGAGTGCTTCGGTGAGGTAGGACACCACTCGCTCGGTACCACCGTACAGTTTCGGGGGCACCGCTTCATGCAACGGAGCGATTTGGGCGATTCGCATGCGTAACTCCTAAAAAATCGGCAAAAAACCAGGTATGGGTCGGCAACCTGCCGGTGGTCCGGGCTGGATACATGTCGTCCGAACCTCGGACGAATCAGCCTGCCGGGGGCGTCGAACCCGCGCTGCACAAGGAGCGTCGGCGACGCGACAGGCATAGAACGTTTGAAACGAAGACCCGTTGACAGGGGTTCGTAAAAAACCTGGAATCGAACCCGGAGCCGATTATCTAGGGTTAATCCCGATACGGCGCACGACATTTCAAACACTTTACTTTGTTACAAAGGAGCAACACTTTGCAACCCGCGGACTCGGGTGTCCGTTCTAGAGTGGAAGGCCGTTTTGGCGATCCTTGTTAACCCGTAGCTGCCGGCAGCGTGATTCCGGCACACGAGGCACGACGGGATGCCGGATTTTATCTCAAAATCGATCGCGAGCCTCTGGCCAAGGCAAGATTCGCGCAGCGCGACGCGCGGCCTTGTTTACAATGCCGGATTATTCAGTCCGAGCGAACGTCGGCCTGCGATCCAGCCGCCCCGCTCAATCACCGAATCACCGCACGCATATTTTGGAATCTCTCACCCCTGCCCAGCGCAACGCCCACAACGCGAAGCTGTCGAGCTACGCGCACCGGCCGATCGCGTTCCTGTTCCGCTACATCCGCCTCCACCCGGTCGCGCACCTGGTCGTGCTCTGCAGCGTGCTGGCCGCCGTCGGCTGCGCGCTCGGCTCGCAATACGCGATCAAGCACCTGATCGACGTGCTGGCGACCGGACGCCATCACCCCGGCCCGCTGTGGAGCGCGTTCGCGCTGCTCGTCGGGCTGATCGCGGCCGACAACCTGCTGTGGCGCGTCGGCGGCTGGGTCGCCGCGCACACGTTCGTCGCGGTCACCGGCGACCTGCGGCGCGACCTGTTCCAGTATCTGATCGGCCATTCGCCGACGTATTACTCGGAGAAGCAGCCGGGCACGCTCGCCAGCCGCATCACGGCCACGTCGAACGCGGTCTACACGTCGGAGAACACGATGGCGTGGAACGTGCTGCCGCCGTGCATCGCGGTGATGGGCGCGATCCTGATGATCATCGTCGTCAATCCGCTGATGGCGGCCGGCCTGCTCGGCTGTTCGGCCGTGCTGTCCGTCATCCTGTTCAAGCTCGCCGGCCGCGGCTCGGCGCGCCACCACGCATTCGCGGCGAAGGCCGCGGCGGTCGACGGCGAGCTCGTCGACGTGATCGGCAACATGGGCCTCGTGCGCGCGTTCGGGATGACGCTGCGCGAACAGAAGCGCTTCAGCGCGACGGTGAAGGCCGAGATGGACGCGCGCCAGCAGAGCCTGCTCTATCTCGAGAAGCTGCGGCTGCTGCACGCGGTGATCACCGCGATGCTGTCCGCCGGCCTGCTCGGCTGGGCGCTGTGGCTGTGGGACCAGGGCCGCGCAACGTCGGGCGACATCGTGCTCGTCAGCTCGCTCGGCTTCACGATCCTGCACGGCACGCGCGATCTCGCGGTCGCGCTCGTCGACGTCACGCAGCACGTCGCGCGCCTGTCCGAGGCGGTGAAGACGCTGCTCGAACCGCACGGGATGCCCGACCGCTCGGACGCGCAGCCGCTGTCGGCCAAGGGCGGCCGCGTCGACTTCGAGCGCGTGACGTTCGCGTACCCGCACCGCCGCGCGATCCTCGACCACTTCGACCTTCATATCGAGCCGGGCCAGCGCGTCGGCCTGATCGGCAAGTCGGGCGCCGGCAAGTCGACCGTGCTCGCGCTGCTGCAGCGCTTCTACGACACGCAGGACGGCGTCGTGAAGGTCGACGGCCAGGACGTGAAGGGCCTCACGCAGGACAGCCTGCGCCACGCGATCGCGCTGGTGCCGCAGGACATCTCGCTGCTGCACCGGACGATCTACGACAACATCGCGTACGGCCGCCCCGACGCGACCCGCGACGAAGTGCTCGCCGCCGCGCGCGACGCGCGCTGCGCGGAGTTCATCGAGGCGATGCCGGAAGGCTATGACACGATCGTCGGCGACCGCGGCGTCAAGCTGTCGGGCGGCCAGCGCCAGCGCATCGCGATCGCGCGCGCGATCCTGAAGGATGCGCCGATCCTGCTGCTCGACGAAGCGACGTCGGCGCTCGACAGCGCGTCCGAGGAAGCGATCCAGAGCGCGCTCGACCGCCTGATGGTCGGCCGCACGGTGATCGCGATCGCGCACCGCCTGTCGACGCTGCGCAACTTCGACCGCATCATCGTGATGAACAACGGCAAGGTGATCGACGACGGCCCGCCCGACGTGCTGCGCAACCGCCCCGGCCTGTACCGCGACCTGCTTGCGAAACAGCACGGCCGCCATCATGCGGCGCCCGACGGCAACACGCCGACCGGCGAACGCGTGGCCTGACGCACCGGTATCCGCCGACAAAAAAGCCGCCGTGCTTGCGCACGGCGGCTTTTTCAATTGCAGCACAAGCAATAAATCAGATCAGACCTGCTGCAGATCACGCAGGAAATTGTCCCGCCACACCGACACGTTGTTCTCGCGAAGCTGCGCGATCATGTCCGCGTAACGCGCACGCCGCTCGGTGAGCGACATCGTCAGCGCCTGTGACAGCGCATCGGCCATCCCCTCGATATCGATCGGATTGACGATCAGCGCGCCTGTGAGCTCACGCGCGGCGCCCGCGAAGCGCGACAGCACCAGCACGCCCGGATCGTCCGGATTCTGCGCGGACACGTACTCCTTCGCGACGAGGTTCATCCCGTCGCGCAGCGGCGTGACGAAGCCCACGCGCGCGAGCCGGTACAGCGCGGCCAGCACCTGACGGTCGTACTGACGGTGAATGTAGAGGATCGGCGCCCAGTCGAGCTCCGCGTAGCGCCCGTTGATGCGCCCCGACTCCGCTTCGAGCTGCAGGCGGATGTCCTGGTACGCGCGCAGGTCCGCACGCGTCGACGGTGCGATCTGCAGGAACGACACGCGGTTGCGGATCGACGCCTGGTGCTCGAGCAGCTTCTCGAAGGCCCGGAAGCGCTCGACGAGCCCCTTCGAATAATCGAGCCGGTCGACGCTCATGATCAGTTGCCGCCCGCGCAGCGACGTCGCGAGCGTGCGCACCGCCTTGCCGTGCTCACCCGCCTGCGCGAGCGACGCGATCTCGTCCGGATACACGCCGATCGGATAGGCGGCCGCGCGCAACGTCTGGCCGAACGCCCGTACGCGCACCGTGTGCCCGTCGTGCTCGACTTCGCCGTCCGCCTCGAACTCGACGTAGTCGCAAAACGCGCGCAGGTCGGGCTCGGTCTGGAAGCCGAGCAGATCGAACGCGCACAGCGACTCGACGAGCTCTCGGTGCGGCGGCACGTTGACGAGCACCTGCGCGGCCGGAAACGGGATGTGCAGGAAGAAGCCGATGCGGTTCTTCACGCCGGCGTCGCGCAGCGCGCGCGCGAACGGAATCAGGTGATAGTCGTGCACCCAGATCACGTCGTCGTCCTGCAGCAGCGGCACGAGCTGCTGCGCGAGCCAGACGTTGACGCGGCGGTAGCCGTCGAATTCGTGGCGATCGTACTGGATCAGGTCCGCGCGGTAATGGAACGCGGGCCACAGCGTCGCGTTCGAGAACCCGCGGTAATACTGGTCGTAATCGCGGCGCGTCAGCCCGACGGTCGCGAACGTCACCGGCCCGCGCTCCTCGATGCGGATCTGCGGCTGCGGCGCGCCGGACGCGACCACTTCGCCGCTCCAGCCGAACCACATGCCGCCGGTTTCCTTCAGCGCATCATAGACGCCGATCGCGAGGCCGCCCGCCGCCGGTTCGCCTTCCGAAATCGGCGCGACGCGGTTTGAAACGATGATGAGCCGGCTCATGCGTGCGGTTGCCCCGCACCGAGCCAGCCTGCGATCTGCTCATGCAGCGCGTCGACCGAATCGAGCCGCATGCGCGCGGACGTCTCGCCCGCGCCGACCTTGATCGACAGGCCGCCGCGCGCGTTGACCACCGCGAAGCCCTTCTCGTCGGTCAGGTCGTCGCCCGCGAACAGCGGCACGCGGCCCGCAAACGGCGGCTCGTCGAGGAACGCGGCCAGCGCGCGGCCCTTGTCGACGCCCTTCGGCTTGATCTCGAACACCATCTTGCCGGGTTGCAGCACATACGCATCCGCATAGTCGGAGACGAGGCGCTCGGCCGCTTCGCGCGCCACCGCCTCGCGCTCGGGCGCATTGCGAAAGTGCAGCGCGACGGCCGCGCCCTTGATTTCGAGCAGCATGCCCGGATGGCGGTCGACCA
Source organism: Burkholderia sp. E168m15 (assembly GCF_016586105.1). Taxonomy (NCBI): domain Bacteria; kingdom Pseudomonadati; phylum Pseudomonadota; class Betaproteobacteria; order Burkholderiales; family Burkholderiaceae; genus Burkholderia; species Burkholderia sp. E168m15. The sequence continues at coordinate 10,445 of NZ_BCPO01000030.1, read as the reverse complement.
CGCCGGCAAGCTCGCGCTCGATGCGCAGCAGGCGTTCGTCGTTGAAGCCGATACGCTGCGTGTCGCCGTTCGCATCGCGGCGCTCCGCGCCGTGCAGGCCGGCGATCGGCAGCCCGGGCATCTTCAGGAACGTGTCGAGGTTGTCGATCCCGCGCCCGGACACGATCGCGACCGCGCCGTGCGAGCGGCGCGACAATTCGTCGAGCAGCGTCAGCAGCGACGGCGGAACGTGAATGGCGTCGGGGGTCGGCGCCAGTTCGACGAGCGTGCCGTCGAAGTCGAAGAAGAACGCTGTATCGGTCAGGGACAGGGAAGCCGGAACGGATTGCATCGATTCGATAGTCTGAGGGCCGGCCGGCAAACGCAGGCCGCCACTGCGCGAATGGAGTTGTGCGCATCTTACCGCGCCTGCGCCCCCAGATGGGCGAAACCGCGGCTGCGCGGACATCGCATCGGCCGCCGCGTCAACTGCGACATATTGCCCCGCTCGCCCGCGCCGTATCGATTTCGAAAGGACGCGGGCGCGCGAATTGCGCTACAGTCGCAACCGCCTGCCGCGCGGCGCATGGCATCGCGCCCCGGCTATCCATCCAGTCCGATCGAGCCCCAGGATGTCGTCTGCCCGCCCCGCGCCGCACCGGCGCCTCTCCCGCCTCATCCGCACGGCCGCGGCCCTCGCCGCCGCCGTGGCGCTCACCGCGTGCACGCACGACGAGCCGCGCTGGAACCTGACCAACGTCACCGGCCACCTGCCCGATCTGTCGTTCAAGCTGACGGGCGGCGACGGCCATCCCGTCGACGCCGATGCGTTCCGCGGCCGCGTCGCGCTCGTCTACTTCGGCTACACGCACTGCCCCGACGTCTGCCCCGAAACGCTGGCGCGGCTGATGGAAGTGCTGGCGAAGCTCGGCCCGCGGGCGGACGACGTGCGCATCCTGTTCGTCTCGGTCGATCCCGCGCGCGATACGCCGCAGGCGATGCAATCCTATGTCGCCGCGTTCGACGCCGCGCATGCGCGCGGCCTGACCGGGACCGACGGCCAGATCGAATCGCTGGCCAAGCGCTATCGCGTCGCATACCAGATGGAAAAACGCGATCCGTCCGGCGGCTACGAAGTGACGCACAGCTCGGCCGTCTACATCTTCGACGCGACCGGCCGCGCGCGGCTGCTCGCGACCGATCGCGATTCGCCCGACGCCATCGCCGCCGATGTGCGCCGGATCATCGACACTGCCTCCACGACCTGAATTCCGCCATGAACAAGAAAACGACCCTCAAGACGTTCGCCCTCGTCGCCGCGCTGTGCGCCGGCGCCCACGCGTATGCCGCCGGCGCGATCAGCGCGCAGAACGCGTGGGTGCGCTGGCTGCCGAACAAGCTGCCCGCGGGCGGCTACGTGACGCTCGTGAACACCGGCGACAAGCCGATCGATCTCGTCGACGTCGACAGCCCCGATTACGGGATGGCCATGCTGCACCAGACGGTCTCGAACGGCTCGACGCAGAAGATGGAGATGGTCGACAAGCTGACGATCCCCGCGCGCGGCAAGGTCGACATCGCGCCGGGCGGCTATCACTTCATGCTCGAGGAACCGAAGCACACGATCAAGCCGGGCGACACCGTGCACCTGCGCCTGAAATTCTCCGACGGCGAGACGGTCGATGCGCCATTCGCCGTGAAATCGCCGGCCCAGGCGAAGTGATGCGCGCGCGATGAATCTCCTGTACTGGCTCGATCCGTGGGAGCCGTCGCCGACCGTGGTCGTCGCGGTGCTGACGGCCGCCGTGCTGTTCGCACGCGGCGTGAAGAAGGCGAAGGTGTCGCCGCTGCGGCAGTTCTCGTTCTGGTTCGGGCTGACGGCGCTCTACATCGCGCTGCATACGCGGCTCGACTATTTCTTCGAGCACGAATTCTTCATGCACCGCGCGCAGCACCTCGTGCTGCATCACCTCGGGCCGTTCTTCATCGCACTGTCCTATCCGGGCGCGGCGATCCGCGCGGGCATTCCGTTCAGCTGGCGGCAGCGCTTCGTGCGCCCCGCGCTCGCGTGGGCGCCGGTGCGCGCGACCCTCGACGTGGTATTTCATCCGGTCGTCGCGGTCGTGCTGTTCGTCGGGCTGATCTATTTCTGGCTGCTGTCGCCGATCCACTTCATCGCGATGCTCGACTGGCGTCTCTATCGCGTGATGAACTGGAGCATGGTGATCGACGGGCTGCTGTTCTGGTGGCTCGTCGTCGATCCGCGTCCCGCGCCGCCCGCGCGGCTGTCGCCGGGCCGCCGGATTCTGATCGTCGTCGCGGCGATCCCGCCGCAGATCGCGCTCGGCGCGCTGATCTTCTTCACGCCGCACGAGCTGTATCCGATCTACTCGATCTGCGGCCGCGCGTTCACGTGGCTGAGCCCGCTGCGCGACCAGCAGATCGGCGGCCTGCTGCTGTGGATTCCCGGCTCGATGATGAGCGTGATCGGCGCGCTGATCGCGCTGCGGCACTGGCTGCGGTTGTCCGCCCGCGGGCGCCTGATCGGCGAGCGGGCCGCGCAGCGCACGGACGAGCCGCCCGTCGCACGCGCCGCGCACTGATTGCCGCGCGGCGCGGCGCGCATCACGCGCGCGCGCTGCTCATCCATACGTGCGGGATGCCATCCTCGTCGTGCACGTCCGAACTCGGCGTGAAGCCGAATGCCCCGTAGAAACGCTGCAAGTGAGCCTGCGCATGCAGGCTCACCGGCGTATCCGGCCATTGCGCGCGGATATGCTCGAGCGCGCGCGACAGCAGCCCGTTGCCGAGGCCCGCGCCGCGAAACGCGGCAGTCGTCAGCACGCGGCCGATGCGCACGTCGGTATGCTGCGCGTCGGGCAGCAGCACGCGCAGATAGCCGGCCAGGCGGCCGGCCGGATCGAAGGCCGCGAGGTGCCACGCGGCCTGGTCCGCATCGTCGATGTCGCGATACACGCAGTTCTGCTCGACGACGAACACGGCGCTGCGCGCTTCGAGGATCGAATAGATTTCGCGCGCCGTCAGCGCGTCGAAGGATTTCCAGCGCCAGTCGAGATCGGCGGTGCTCGGGGATGCGGCGGGTGCGGATGCGTTCATGTGCGGTCCTGATTCAGGCGCGCCGGCCGGCGCGCGGCAACCGTCGATTATGCCTCGAAGCGCCCGACCCGCGCGACCGCCCGCCACGCGCGAAAAAAAGGCCCCGCATCGCGCGGGGCCTGCTCGTCACACCGTCACACCGTCATGCCGTCATGCCGGCATCTGGCCGAAGCGGCCGCTGTTGAAGTCCTCGATCGCGGTACGGATTTCCTCTTGCGAGTTCATCACGAACGGGCCGTAACCAACGACGGGCTCGTCGATCGGCTCGCCGCTCAGGATCAGCAGCTTCGCGTCGCCGTTCGCTTCGATCTCGACGTCGCTGCCGTCGCGGCCGAGTTGCACGAACTGCGCTTCGCGCGCCACCGTCTCGCCGTTCACCAGCACGGTGCCGCTCAGCACGACCACCGCGAGCGTCCGCCCTTCGGCGACCGGGAACCGCGCATGGCCGCCGGCCGCGAGCCGCACGTCCCACACGTCGATCGGCGTGTGCGTGCGGGCCGGGCCGCGCCGCCCGTCGAGCTCACCGGCGATGATCCGCGCCCGCCCTGCACCGTCCGGCAGCTCGACCACCGGGATATCGGCGTTCAGCAGCGTCTGGTAGCCGGGTGCGCCCATCTTGTCCGCGGCGGGCAGGTTCACCCACAGCTGCACCATCTCGAGCGGGCCGCCCCGCTTCGTGAACGCCTCCGAGTGGAATTCCTCGTGCAGGATCCCGCTCGCGGCCGTCATCCACTGCACGTCGCCCGGGCCGATCGTGCCGCCCGCGCCGGTCGAGTCGCGGTGCGCGACTTCGCCGTCATAGACGATCGTCACCGTTTCGAACCCGCGGTGCGGATGCTGGCCCACCCCGCGCGGCGCGGTCGCCGGTTCGAACGTCGCGGGGCCGGCGTAATCGAGCAGCAGGAACGGGCTCAGGTGCGTGCCATGAGACTGGTAGCTGAACATCGAACGCACCGGAAAACCGTCGCCGACCCAATGGCCGCGTGGCGCACTGTACACACCCTGGATCTTCTTCATTTGCCTTCTCCGAATTGCGGCGAAACCCGTGTTTCGCATCCATGACTGACAATATAGAGATGGAACGATCGATCCGGTAGACTGCCGAAATCGCACTCAGCGTTCCATTTCATGAACGATAAAGCGCGGGATCTGAACGATCTCTACTACTTCGTGCAGGTCGTCGAACACGGCGGCTTCGCGCCGGCCGGGCGCGCGCTGGACATGCCGAAATCGAAGCTGAGCCGCCGCGTCGCGCTGCTCGAAGCGCGGCTCGGGATGCGGCTGATCCAGCGTTCGACGCGCCGCTTCACGGTCACCGACGTCGGCCAGACCTATTACGCGCATTGCCGCGCGATGCTCGTCGAGGCCGATGCCGCCGACGAGGCGATCGCGCTGCTGCACGAGGAGCCGCGCGGCATCGTGCGCGTCAGTTGCCCGATCGTGCTGCTCGATTCGCTGGTCGGCACGATGATCGCCGCGTTCATGGCCGCGTGCCCGCGCGTCGAGATCCACCTGGAAGCGACCAACCGGCGTGTCGACGTGGTGGGCGAAGGGATCGACGTCGCGATCCGCGTGCGCCCGCCGCCGCTCGAGGACAGCGATCTCGCGCTGCGTGTGCTCGCCGAACGCGGCCAGTGCCTCGTCGCGAGCCCAGCGCTGCTGCGCGAGCAAGGTGTACCGGCCGTTCCCGCGGACCTGACGCGCCTGCCGAGCCTCGATCACGGCGTGCCGCAGTCCACGCACGTGTGGCGGCTGCGCGGGCCCGACGGCGCGCATGCGGAAATCCATCACCAGCCGCGCTACGTGACGGGCGGCATGCTCGCGCTGCGCGCGGCGGCCGTTGCAGGCGTCGGCGTCGTGCAGTTGCCGACGATGATGGTGCGCGACGAGGTTTCGCGCGGTGAACTGGTCACGGTGCTGCCCGACTGGGCGCCGCGTCGCGAAATCGTGCACGCGGTGTTCGCGTCGCGCCGCGGGCTGCTGCCGGCGGTGCGGGCGCTACTCGACTTTCTGGCCGAGCGGTTCGCCGAACTCGAACCCGACTGAGCGGGGCCGCATCACGCACGACCACGCGCTGCAGACCACGCACGGGTGCCGTAGACTGCGGTACGCGCAGTGCGCCTTCAGTGCGCCTTTTTGACAACCCCTATCGCTTTCCCGCCATGTTCACGCTGTCCAACGACCCTACCGCCTCCAAGGCCGATCAATACGCGACGCTCGTCGAGCAGGCACGTGCGCTCGTCGAATCCGAACGCGACCTGACTGCGAACGCGGCGAATTTCTCCGCGCTCGTCTATCACTCGCTCGATCGCCTGAACTGGGCCGGCTTCTACTTCTTCGACGGCACCGAGCTCGTGGTCGGGCCGTTCCAGGGCAAACCCGCGTGCGTGCGGATCGCGCTCGGCAAGGGCGTGTGCGGCACGGCCGCGCAGACCCGCGAGACGCAGGTCGTGCGCGACGTGCACGACTTCCCCGGCCATATCGCGTGCGATGCGGCGTCGGAATCGGAAATCGTCGTGCCGCTGCTGGCCGACGACAGTACGCTGATCGGCGTGTGGGACGTCGACAGCCCGGTCGCCGCGCGCTTCGACGACGAGGATCGCAAAGGGATGGAGGCGCTGTGCCGCGTGTTCGTCGAGCACGCGTGGCAGAAGGCGCGCGGTTAAGCACCGCTGCGCCGTGTCGTTCGCGGCGCCGGCCGCCGCAAACGACACGGGCCCCGCGAAGGGGCCCGTTTCATTGCAACGCCGCACCGCCGCGTGCGGCGCACGGCCGGCGTCAGGCCGCGTGCGTGCCCGACAGCGCCGCGAACGCCTGCGGCTTCGCGTCCTCGGTCAGCACCTCGAAGCCGGTTTCCGTCACCACGACCATGTGCTCCCATTGCGCGGACAGCGAATGGTCCGCCGTGACGACCGTCCAGCCGTCGGCCAGCACGCGCGTGTCGCGCTTGCCCGCGTTCAACATCGGCTCGATCGTGAAGATCATCCCCGGCCGCAACGGCAGGCCGGTGCCCGGGCGACCGTAATGCAGCACCTGCGGTTCGTCGTGATAGACGTCGCCGATGCCGTGCCCGCAATACTCGCGCACCACGCTGAACCCTTCGCGATGCGCGACCTGCTGGATCGCATAGCCGACGTCGCCGAGCGTCGCGCCGGGACGCACCGCGCGGATGCCGGCGTGCATCGCCTCGTAGGTCGCCGCGACGAGCCGCCGCGCGAGTTCGCTCGGTTCGCCGACGAAATACATCCGGCTCGTATCGCCGAACCAGCCGTCCTTGATCACCGCGATGTCGAGGTTCACGATGTCGCCGTCGCGCAGCGGCCGCGACGTCGGAATGCCATGACAGACCACGTGATTGACCGACGTGCACAGCGTCTTCGGATAGCCGTGATAGCCGATGTTCGCGGGGATCGCGCCGAGTTCATCGGTGATGTATTCGCGGCAGCGCGCGTCCAGCTCGTCGGTGGTGACGCCCGGCTTCACGTGCTCGGTGATCATTGTGAGCACCTGCGACGCGAGCTTCGCGGCTTCGCGCGACTTGGCGATTTCCGCAGCACCGCGGATCGGGATTTCTCGTTTCGCCATCACGCCACCTGCTCGATGCTATGCGCGGCCGTCTCCGCCGGCCCCACGTCGCCGCCCCGCGCCTCGGCCTCGATCAGCATCTTGCAGATGTCGCCGTAGGACAGCGCCGGGTTGAGTTCCGCCAGCATCCCGACGCGCAGCCAGTGTTCGGCCTGCGCGTTGATCGAACGGCTCAGCGCTGTACTCGTCGAGCGCAGCCGTTCATGCATGTGCTCGGAAATCTTGATGATACCCATATATCCCCAATTAAACGAAACGTAGCTGTTTCGTATATTACGCCGCGTACGACGACCGGGCAAGCCGTTCGCGTCCCGCGTCCCGCCGAATCGCCACGGGAAATATCGTTGACTTCGAATTCCAGTTTACTGGAAAATCAATCCATCATGAAAGAATCAGCGATCACCGCGGCCGACGACACCGGCATCAACGAGCGCATTGCCCGGCGCGTGCGTGAGCTGCGCACCGTGCGAGGCTACACGCTCGACGCGCTTGCCGCGCGTTCCGGCGTCAGCCGTTCGATGATCTCGCTCATCGAACGCGCGTCGGCCAGCCCCACAGCCGTCGTGCTCGACAAGCTCGCGGCGGGCCTCGGCGTGTCGCTGGCCGGGTTGTTTGGCGGTGACCGGGACGACGCGCCCGCGCAGCCGCTCGCACGGCGCGCGCAGCAGGCCGAATGGCGCGATCCGGCGTCCGGCTATGTGCGGCGCAACCTGTCGCCGGCCGGCTGGCCGTCGCCGATCCAGCTCGTCGAGGTCGACTTCCCGCCCGGCGCGCGGGTCGCATATGACAGCGGCGGGCGCGAAAGCGCGCCGCACCAGCAGGTGTGGATCATCAGCGGCCGCGTCGACGTCACGTTCGGCGATACGCTTCACGAACTTCATGAAGGCGACTGCCTGGCCATGCGGCTCGACCAGCCGCTGATCTTCAGCAATCCGGCGTCGCATGCCGCGCGCTATGTCGTCGCGATCTGCGATGCGTCCGCCGCCGGCGTGCGGAGCGCGTGATGCGCGCGCCGCATGCGCAACCGGTTTAGACCCAACAGGAAGGAACCCGCATGAACTCCCCGACACAGCGCGACGACGTGCGCCTGATCGACTGCAGCGAGGCCGAGCACGCGGCGGCCATTCTCGAGATCCTGAACGATGCGATCGCGAACTCGACCGCGCTGTACGACTACCGGCCGCGTCCACCGGAAGCGATGGTCACGTGGTTCGCGACGAAGCGCGCGGGCGGTTTTCCGGTCTTCGGCGCCGTCGACTCAGCAGGCACGCTGCTCGGCTTCGCGAGCTGGGGTACGTTCCGCGCGTTCCCGGCGTTCAAGTACACCGTCGAACACAGCGTCTACGTGCGCAACGACCAGCGCGGTCGCGGGCTCGGCGAACTGCTGCTGCGCGAAGTAGTCCGGCGCGCGCGCGAAGCGCAGGTGCACGTGCTGGTCGGCTGCATCGACGCGACCAATGCCGGGAGCATCGCACTGCATACGAAGCTGGGATTCGTGCACTCGGGCACGATCGCGGAGGCGGGATTCAAGTTCGGCCGCTGGCTGGATGCGGCGTTCTATCAGTTGAAGCTCGAGACGCCGGTGCAGCCGGTGGATGGGTAATCGGCTGGAGGCCGTCCGTCGCATGCACCGTGCGCGACGGCTTCCAGACGATGCGGAAAACCGCTCTTCCCGGCCTCGAGGCCGCAGCATCACAAGCTCACCGCCCGGCAATCGCGCGTATGGCCTCCGCAAAGACGTCTGGCGCCTCACGCGGGACGAAGTGCCCTATTCCATGCAGCAGGCGGTGTTCATAGTGCCCGGAAAAGTACCGCTCCTTGTTTTCAGAAGTGGTGGGCAAATTGTCACGATCTTCCGCACCCTGGAGCATGATGGTGTCGATAGGGATCGTCGGCGAAGCCGCCAATTGTCGTTCTATCTGCTCGTGCTGCTCTGCGCCCGGGGCATCGTGCCAGCGCTGTCGATAAGCATGAAGGCTGATGTCGGCCCAGTCGGGATTGTGGAGAGAGTCGACCATGGCTTGAAAGTCGCTCTCCCTGTCGGGCCAGGCGGGGGACCAGCTGTGCCATAAGTATCTGCACAACCGTTCGCGATCCTCTCGATAAGCCTTCATTCCATACGTCGTGGCGACGTACCACTCATACCAGTACGCGTTGGCCAGTTCATAGGGCATTTCGTTGGCCGGCATCGCGGTAGCGTAGCCCGCCGCGGCGGTAACCATACCGCTTACTCTCTCGGGAAACAGCGCCGCAACGCCGTACGCCGCGCGCGCGCCCCAGTCGTACCCGGCGAGAATGACATCCGTCAAATCCAGCGTTTCCACGAACTGCGACAAATCAAGCGTCAGCGCCGCGATTGCGCCGCTGCGCATCGTATCGCTATTCAAGAAGCGCGTCGGTCCTGATCCACGCAGATAGGGTGCGTAGATTCGGAACTGTTGGCCACTCAGCCCGAGGTGCACGATAGTCTTGTCCCAGCACTGAACATCATCGGGCCATCCATGGACAAGGACCAGCGGCCGTCCGTCAAGCGGGCCCGATACTTCATAGGCCACTTCGAGTTCGCTGGTGCGACATGTCAGGAAGTTTCGTTGCGATCCGCGTGTGGCCTGCTCATCCGCGTCTGAAGTCATATCGATCTCCGAAAGGCGATTCAAAGATGCCGGCAAGCAGCATCGTGTGTTCCCGTTCGAAATGGCTTCCTACCAAATTTCGCGCGCAACGATTCCTCATGGAATCGTGAGTCTAAATAGACGCACCGACACACCGGAACCCAAAGCAACTTTGAAGCGCCTCCACCTGGAAGCGCTGAAAGGTTGCGGCTTTGCCGATATCGCGACCGATGGTCCGGACGTCGTACGGTTGCCGCATGACGATGATGCCGTCCTTGCCGATCAGCGATATCGAGCCGTGTTGTTCCAACCCTGCGAACAGCCTGTGGAAATATTCGAGGTTGATGGCAATCAGTGCGACACCGGCAAACGAACCATCCGGATTCGATATGCGCCGCTCTCCTCACCACTCATCGTGCACAGCCAAGCCGGACGTGACTTCGCATACGAAACCGGCCCGGCCCATTTACATGTGCAGTACCAAACTGACCGAAACCGGAAACGGCCCGGGTCTATCGAACGTGAAGCGCCGACAACCCGCTGCGCTCGCCCCTCCTCCCGGATTATTAAATGACGTGAGGAAATTGCGCTTCCGAAAGAATATGTGGGACGCGCCAGATCTGCATCGCCCATCAAGATCCCCGCCAATTTCAAATATCTGCGATTTGGTACCAGATGATCGAGTCCGCCCATCAGCCGGCCCGCGCGTCGGGAAAGCCGGTCGCGATCTCCGGGACTCGACGGCCAGACCCGCCATCCGCTCCGTGTAGTAGCTGGGCGGAACGCACCCACGAGCCTCCCGGACGGCGCCACGGCGCGGCCTCTTCGTCGATGGGCGCCGAACTTGTGGCGAATAGTCGGCGCGCCTGCTTCTTGAGGCGTTGAAGACGACGTTGTACCCCTCTGAGCAACTTTCTTACACGGGTAAAAGCGATGCAGAAAAAAGAAAAGCCCCGCCGAAGCGGGGCTTTTTCTGGAGGCGCGAGCCGGAGTCGAACCGGCCTAAACGGCTTTGCAGGCCGCTGCATAACCGCTTTGCTATCGCGCCAAAAGCGGACTGTCCGGATGCCGTGAGGCAAGCGACAGATTTTTATTCGAGGACCGGAAGTCCATCAAATAAAAAGGGAAGCGTGGCTTCCCCATTACTTGGAG
>NZ_BCPO01000029.1:0-123353 GCF_016586105.1 Burkholderia sp. E168m15 | reverse complement strand
GTATTGCTACGCTACTGCTTCCCCGTCACACACTTACTTCGTCGTGCAGCGGAGAAGCGAGATTATGTCGAAGGCACATTCGTGTGTCAAGGGCTTTTCCAGCCCTTTTTACAAAAACCGCCGCCGCACCGGCGCGGCTCACGCACCGCCGCGCTCGCGAATCTGCGGCCAGGCGAGCTTCATGTAGTACAGCATCGACCAGATCGTCAGCACCGCGGCCAGATACATCAGCCACTTGCCCCACACGCGCGTATCGATCGTCACGACGCCGAGCGGCAGCGGCCCGTAAAACAGCAGCATCGGAATCGCGACCATCTGGCACGCGGTCTTGAACTTGCCGAGCTGGTTCACCGCGACGCTCTTCGACGCGCCGATCTGCGCCATCCACTCGCGCAGCGCCGAAATCGCGATCTCGCGACCGACGATCACCAGCGCGATCGCCGCGTCGACCCGCGAAATCTGCACGAGGATCAGCAGCGCGGCCGTCACCATCAGCTTGTCCGCCACCGGGTCGAGAAAGGCACCGAACGACGACGTCTGATTCCACTTGCGCGCGAGGAAGCCGTCGAACCAGTCGGTCAGCGCGGCGAGGATGAAGATCGCCGCCGCCGCGAGATTGCGGTGCGCGCCGCCCATCACCGTGTCCGGCAGATAGAACACGCCGACGACGAGCGGAATCAGCACGATCCGTACCCACGTCAGGAAAATCGGGAAATTGAACGGCATGGCATGCGGGACAGTAAAGGATTCGCAATTGTGCCGTGTCGACCGGCCTGCCACAAGAACGCTGGCAACGAGCCGGCCGCACGGCCGCGTCAGTGAAGCTGCTTGTAGATCTGCTCGGCGAGCGCGTGCGAAATGCCCTCGACGCTCGCCAGTTCCTCGACACTCGCAGCCACCACGCCGCGCAACCCGCCGAAGCGCGCGAGCAGCCGCTGCCGACGCTTCGCACCGACGCCTTCGAGCTCCTCGAGCCGCGACGTCTGGCGAGCCTTCGCCCGCTTCGCCCGCATGCCGGTGATCGCGAAACGGTGCGCCTCGTCGCGAATCTGCGCGACGAGCATCAGCGCGGCGCTCTCCTTGCCGAGTTCGAGCGGCGCGCGGCCGTCCGCGAACACCAGTGTCTCGAGGCCGACCTTGCGCCCCTCGCCTTTCGCGACGCCGACCAGCATCGACGTGTCGAGGCCGAGCTCGGTGAACACCTGCCGCGCGATCTCGACCTGACCCTTGCCGCCGTCGATCAGCACGATGTTCGGCAGCAGGCTCGACGCCTCGGCCTGGCGGGTCGACTCGCCGTCGATGCCGGCCGCTTCGTCGACGGCCGCCGCCTGCGCGGCCTGCTCGACCATCTTCTCGTAGCGGCGCGTGAGCACCTGCCGCATCGCCGCGTAATCGTCGCCCGGCGTGATGCCCGTGATGTTGTAGCGGCGGTATTCGCTCGACTGCATCTTGTGATGGTGATAAACGACACACGATGCCTGCGTCGCCTCGCCCATCGTATGGCTGATGTCGAAGCACTCGATCCGCAGCGTCGCGAGATCGTCGCTGTCGTAGCTGAGCGTGTCCGCCAGCGCGCGCGTGCGCGCCTGCTGCGAGCCCTGCTCGGACAGCAGCCGCGCGAGCGCGAGCCGTGCGTTCTGCTCGGCCATCGACAGCCACGCGCGCCGCTGTCCCTGCGGCTGCCGCACCAGCGACACCTTGTGACCGGCCTGCTCGGACAGCAGCTCCAGCAGGTCGCGACTCGCGGGCGCATGGCTGACGACGAGCACCGGCGGCACGCGGTTGCCGAGATAGTGCTGCGCGATGAATGCGTCGAGCACCTCGGCCTCGACCGACGCTGCCGCCGCGCCGCGCGCGCTGCCCGCCTCTTCCGCAGGCTGATCGGGCACCGTGTCGACCGGCGCGTCGGCCGTCGCATCGACCGCCTCCGCCGGCTCGACCTCTTCCCCGAGACCGCCTTCGGCGAGCGTCAGCGCACTTTCGACGTGCGTCGGGAAATACGCCTTGTCGCCGAGGTGCCGGCCGCCGCGCACCATCGCGAGGTTCACGCACACGCGTCCGCCCTGCGCGACGACGGCCAGGATGTCGACGTCGCTGTCGCTGCCGACCTCGATCGCCTGCTGGTGCAGCACCGTCGCAAGCGAGCTCATCTGGTTGCGCACGGCCGCCGCCTGCTCGAATTTCAGCTCGGCCGCGAACGCGTGCATCTTCTGCTCGAGCTCCTTCATCACTTCGGACTGCCGGCCGAGCAGGAAGCGCGCGGCGTTCGACACGTCGACCGCGTAATCCTCTTCGGAGATCGCGCCCACGCACGGCGCCGTGCAACGCCCGATCTGATGCAGCAGGCACGGCCGCGTGCGGTTGTTGAAGACCGAATCCTCGCAGGTGCGCAACTGGAACACGCGCTGCAGGATCTGGATGCTCTCGCGCACGGCCCACGCGCTCGGGAACGGCCCGAAGTACTGGTTCTGCTTGTCGACCGAGCCGCGGTAGTAGGCCATCCGCGGAAAGCGGTGCGCGGTGAGCTTCAGGTACGGATACGACTTGTCGTCGCGAAACAGGATGTTGTAGCGCGGCGCGAGCGCCTTGATCAGGTTGTTCTCGAGCAGCAGCGCCTCGGCTTCCGAGCGCGTGACGGTCGTTTCGATGCGCGCGATGCGCGTGACCATCATCGCGATGCGCGGCGACAGTTGCGTCTTCGTGAAATAACTCGACACGCGCTTTTTCAGGTCGCGCGCCTTGCCGACGTAGAGGACGGCGCCCGTCGTGTCGTAATAGCGATAGACGCCCGGCATGTGCGGCAACTGCGCAAGGATCTTCTTCGGTTCGAACGGAGTAGCGGAGGCTTCTGGGGATGTCATGCGTGATCCGGGCGCCTTGTAACGCGGAACGGGTCTATTAGAATCGCCAGTTTAGAGCATTCACCGGCCCGCTTCGATGCCACGCACCACCGCTGCCCCCCTCTCCGCCGTGCCGCTCGCGCCGGGCGAACCGATCGCCTGCGACCTCTTCTGCACGGTGATCGACAATTTCGGCGACATCGGCGTGTGCTGGCGCGTCGCGCGCCAGCTCGCACACGAGCACGGCTGGCAGGTTCGCCTGTTCGTCGATGACCTGCACACGTTCGCGCGCCTGCTGCCGCAGGTCGATCCCGACGCGGGGCGGCAGACGGTCGACGCGATCGTGATCGAGCACTGGCATGCGGAAGTCGGCGACGCGCTGGACATCGCCGATGTCGTGATCGAGGCGTTCGCGTGCGAGTTGCCCGGCCCGTATCTCGCGGCGATGGCGCGGCGCGCGCGCCGCCCCGTGTGGATCAACCTCGAATACCTGAGCGCCGAGGACTGGGTCGCCGATTTCCATTTGCGGCCGTCGCCGCATCCACGCTATCCGCTACTGAAGACGTTCTTCTTCCCGGGCCTGTCGGCCGGCACCGGCGGCGTGCCGAAGGAGCGCGACCTCGACGCGCGCCGCGCGGCCTTCGACGCCGATCCGGCAGCCCGCGCCGCGTGGTGGCAGCGCGCGACCGGCGCCGCGGCGCCGGCGCCCGGCACGACGGTCGTCAGCCTGTTCGCCTACGAAAACCCGGCCGTCGACGCGCTGCTCGCGCAGTGGCGCGACGGCCCGTCGCCGGTCGTCGCGCTCGTGCCGACCGGGCGCCTGTCGCCCGCCGTCGCGCGCTTTTTCGGGGTCGAATCGTTCGCGGCGGGCGTACGGGCGCGCAGCGGCAACCTGACCGCCCATGGCCTCGCGTTCGTTCCGCAGGCCGACTACGATCCGCTGCTGTGGGTCGCCAATCTCAATTTCGTGCGCGGCGAGGATTCGTTCGTCCGCGCGCAGTGGGCGCGCAAGCCGTTCGTGTGGCACATCTATCCGCAGGCCGACGACGTGCACCTGCCCAAGCTCGATGCCGCGCTCGCGCACCTGTCGGCCGGCCTCGCCGATGCGCCGCGCGCCGCGCTCGAGCGGTTCTGGCATGCATGGAACAGCGCCGGCACGCCCGACTGGGCCGATTTCTGGCAACACCGCGCCGCGCTTGACGCGAATGCGCTCCGCTGGGCCGACGCGCTCGCGGCCGTCGGCGATCTCGCCGGAAAGCTGGCGGAATACGCAAAATCTCAGTTAAAATAAGCGGTTATCCGACGGCTGACCACGCAAGCGCTCGCGTTTGGGCTCCTGGCGCCCACCGGAACGCACCGCCGCTTGCGCCGTCAGCCGTTGCGCAACGCTCAGGCACCTATTTATTTGATTTGATCAGGACAGTTTTTTATGAAAACCGCACAGGAACTCCGCGTAGGCAACGTCGTGCAGATCGGCAGCGAAGCATGGGTCATCGCAAAAGCGGAATACAACAAGTCGGGCCGTAACTCGGCCGTCGTCAAGATGAAGATGAAGAACCTGCTGTCCAACGCAGGTCAGGAATCGGTTTACAAGGCTGACGACAAGTTCGAGGTCGTCGTGCTCGACCGCAAGGAAGTGACGTACTCGTACTTCGCCGACCCGATGTACGTGTTCATGGACGCCGACTACAACCAGTACGAAGTCGAAGCCGAAATGATGGGCGAAGCGCTGAACTACCTCGAAGACGGCATGGCTTGCGAAGTCGTGTTCTACAACGAGAAGGCGATCTCGGTCGAACTGCCGACGGTCCTCGTTCGCGAAATCACCTACACGGAACCGGCCGTCAAGGGCGACACGTCGTCGGGCAAGGTGCTGAAGAACGCGAAGCTGGCGACCGGCTTCGAGCTGCAAGTGCCGCTGTTCTGCAACACCGGCGACAAGATCGAAATCGATACGCGCACGAACGAATACCGCAGCCGCGCGTAATCGTCAGCGATTTCCGCATCGAACAAAGCGCCCTTCGGGGCGCTTTTTGTTTGTCTGGCGCCAACAGCTGCCACAAACCGGAGCCATGCGAAGCACAAAAGCCACCGGTAAAGATATTCAATTTGTATCATCGGTAACTGTTTTATAGCGCCGGAGAAATAATGCGCGTGACGCGTTCGGCGGGGCATAAAATCAGTCTTTAATCCGACATGCGGCTGCGGCCCGCTGGCCGACAGCCCGCCTCTCTTGACTCGACTCGCGTCCACCATGCCACACGCCCTGATTGTCGAAGACGATCCCAACAGCCTGTCAGGCCTCACCGCGCTGCTCGCCGCAGACGGCTTCTCGGTCGACACGGCCACGTCGCTCGCCGAAGCGCGCACGGCGCTCGGCCGCTCGATTCCCGACGTCGTGCTCGTCGACCTGAACCTGCCGGACGGCAGCGGGTTCGATCTGCTCCAGCACCTGCCGCAGCAACAGCCGAACGGCTCGCTGCCCGTGATCGTGCTGACGGGCAACGCGACGGTCGAGAGCGCCATCGAGGGCCTGCGTCACGGCATCTGGGACTACCTGCTGAAGCCGATCAACATCCCGCGCCTGCGCAGCCTGCTCGCGCGGATTCCCCGCCCGTACGAACTGATCGACGAAGTGCAGTCGCTGCGTGCGTCGCTGCGCCATCTCGGCCGCTTCGGCGCGCTGGTCGGCCGCAGCGACGCGATGCAGCACGTGTACGACATGATCGAGCACAACGCCCGCACCGAAACGGCCGTGCTGTTCTCGGGCGAAGCGGGCACCGGCAAGAAGCTGGCGGCGCGCACGCTGCACGACCTGAGCCGGCGCCGCAAGGGCCCGTTCGTGTCGTTCGACTGCCGCATGCTCGTGCAGGCCGGCCGGCACGGCGCGTCGCTCGACAGCGTGCTGTTCGGCCATGAGCGCGGTGCGTTCGACGGCGCCGAGCGCCGCGAGACGGGCCTGTTCGAGCAAGCCGGCGGCGGCACGCTGTTCCTCGACGAAATCACCGCACTGCCGCTCGTGCTGCAGGAAGCGCTGCTGCATGCGCTCGATTCGCAGAACTTCATGCGGATCGGTGGCACGAGCTCGATCACCAGCGATTTCCGGCTGATCGCGGCCACCCGCCGCCCGGCGCGCGAAGCGGTGGCGAACGGCACGCTGCGCGAGGATCTGTGGCTGCGCCTCGACGCGGCGTCGATCACGATGCCGCCGCTGCGCGAGCGCGACGGCGATGCGCTCGCGATCGCGGACGCGCAGATCGACGAACTGAACCGGGATGCGCGCGCAACCGGCCGCAGCACGACCGACAAGCGCGCGGCCCCGGGCTTCGTGCGCGAATGCCTGTCGTACGAATGGCCGGGCAACGTGCGCGAACTGCAGGAGCGCGTGCGTTTCGCGTACGACGCATCGGGCGACTTCATCGAGACGCTGCGCGCGGGCGAAGCCAGCTTCTCCGCCGGCGCCGCGCTGAACGGCAGCAGCGTGCAGATCAAGGTGGGCACCCCGCTGTCCGACGTCGAGGATCTGCTGATCCGTGCGACGCTAGACGCGGTCGGCGGGACGCGCCACCGCGCGGCGACGCTGCTCGGCATCAGCCCGAAGACGCTGTACAACAAGCTGCAGCGAATGAAGGTGAACTGAGTGGGGCGGCCCCTGGATACGGGCGCTGGTCGGATCTGACCGTTAGTTGCGTGTAAATCCGTTCCAGCGACGACCCGAATCAGGCCATCGCGCTCGGTAATAAAAAAGCCGCGCTACTGCGCGGCTTTTTCGTTTGGAGCAACCGGAACGGCGCGACCCGCGCCATCCCCTACCCGCTTACGCCAGCGCGCTGCTCAGCAGCGCCTGCGCCTGCAGATACTCGGGCTGCGCGATCAGCTTGTCCCACTTGAGCGCCTTGCCGCGCGCGCGCATCCGCTTGAGGCGCCGCACCGACTCGGCCGAGGCCCGCGCCTTCAGCCCGTTCAGCACGACTTCGGCCGCGTCCGGCTGGTTGCAGACGAGCACCATGTCGCAACCGGCGGCGAGCGCGGCATCGGCGGCCTGCGTGAGCGTGCCGCCTTCGCGGGCGGCCTCCATCGACAGGTCGTCGCTGAAGATCGCGCCCGTGAAGCCGAGCTTGCCGCGCAGGATGTCCTGCAGCCACACGCGCGAGAACCCGGCCGGCCGCTTGTCGACCTGCGTGTAGATCACATGCGCCGGAATCACCGCGGCAAGCGACAGCCCGAGCCAGTCGTACGGCGCGACGTCCTGCTCGAGGATCGCATCGAGCGTGCGGTCGTCGGTCGGCAACGCGACGTGCGAATCGGCCTCCGCGAAGCCGTGTCCGGGGAAATGCTTGCCGCAGTTCGCCATACCGGCGAGCGACAACCCGTGATTCAGGCTCTTCGCGAGCAGCGTGACGACGCGCGGGTCGCGATGGAACGCCCGATCGCCGATCACCTTCGAGTGCCCGTAGTCGAGATCGAGTACGGGCGTGAAGCTCATGTCGATCCCGCACGCGCGCAATTCGGCGGCCAGGATGTAGCCGACGGCGGTCGCGACCTTCGTCGCGAGCAGCACGTCGCGATCCCACAGTTCGCCGAGGCGGCGCATCGCGGGCAGCACCGTGAAGCCGTCGGTGCGGAACCGCTGCACGCGCCCGCCTTCGTGATCGACGGCGATCAGGATGTCTTCGCGCACCGCGCGGATCGCATCGGTCAGCGCGGTCAGTTGCGCGCGATTCTGGAAGTGCCGCGCGAACAGGATCACGCCGCCGGTATTCGGATGCGCGAGGCGCCGCGCATCGTCGCGCGACAGGGTCGTGCCGACGACGTCGAGCATGACCGGGCCGGGAGTCGTTTTCATCAGATCGGGAATTCCGTCAGGAGGAGGTTCGGGAAACAGGTACAGGAGCAGGAGCGGCGTCCGTTTCAGCGTCCGTCTCGGCAACCACGAACGACACCGCGTAGTCGCGTTCGTCGCTGACCGTCACGCGCGCCGTGATGCCGCGCGCGGCCAGCCAGTCGGCCAGCTCGCCCGATGCGACCACGTACGGCTCGCCGCTCGGATGGTTGAGCGTCTGCAGCGCGCGCCACGTCATCGGCCAGTGCATGCCGAGCCCGATCGCCTTCGAGAACGCTTCCTTCGCGGAGAAGCGCGTCGCGAGAAACGCGATGCCGCGTGCCTCGGAGCGTGCGCGCCGCGCGTGGAACACGCGCAGTTCGTCGGGGCCGAGCACCTTCTCGGCAAACCGGCCGCCCGTGCGTTCGAGCACGGCCGCGACGCGGCTCACCTGCGCGATGTCGGTACCGATGCCGTAGATCGCCATGTCAGTCTCCGCCGGGGTAGCCCGGCAGCGTCGGGGCGAACGCGTCGCAAACGGCGTGCGGGGCGCGGCGGCCTCGCATCGTCAGCGCGCGCCGCCGTGCAGCGCGGCGACGCGTGCGGCGACCATGATCGCCTTCATCTCGCGCACCGCGTTGTCCCAGCCCGCGAAAATCGCGTGCGCGACGATCGCGTGGCCGATGTTCAGTTCGACGATACCGTCGATCGCGGCGATCTGCTGCACGTTCGTGTAGTGCAGCCCGTGGCCCGCGTTGACCTTCAGGCCAAGCCGCGCGCCAGCCTGCACGCCCGCGACGATACGCTCGTATTCGCGCTGCTGCTCGGCTTCGTCGTGCGCTTCGGCGTAGCGGCCCGTATGCAGCTCGATCACCGGTGCGCCCGCTTCGTGCGCGGCGCGGATCTGCGTGTCGTCCGGGTCGATGAACAGCGACACGCGCACGCCCACGTCGGCGAGCTGCTTGCACGCCGCGCGCACGGCCTCGAAGTGGCCGGCCACGTCGAGACCGCCTTCGGTCGTCAGTTCCTCGCGCTTCTCCGGCACGAGGCACGCGTCGTGCGGACGCACTTCGCACGCGATGTCGAGCATCTCGGCCGTGACCGCGCATTCGAGGTTCATGCGCGTCTTCAGCAGCGGGCGCAGTTCGCGCACGTCGGCGTCGACGATGTGACGACGATCCTCGCGCAGGTGCAGCGTGATCGCGTCCGCGCCCGCTTCTTCGGCGGCGAGCGCCGCGCGGATCGGATCGGGATAGCGCGTGCCGCGCGCATTGCGCAGCGTCGCGACGTGGTCGATGTTCACGCCGAGGTCGATGGCGGTGGGCGTTGTCAGGAAGAAGCTCATAGGTTTTGCAGGTCGATCAGGATCTGACGCGTGGCGAGCGGCGTGCCGCCGAGATAGGTGTTCAGCAGGAAGCGCATCAGCGTCTTGCTTTGCGCAACCGTCTGGGCTCGATGGTAATCGTCCTGTTCCATGTCGAGCAACGTCTGCCCGGTGATGACCGGCCAGTGCGACGGCACGTCGTCGTCCGCATTGCGCACGCCGCGCTCGGGATCGAACACGTAGCGGCGCTCGGGTTCGACCGCGCGGCGGGCAACCGTGCGGTTCAGCGCCATCGCATAGCCAGTCTCGCGCAGCAGCACGCGCTCGAACGAGCGCAGCACCTGCACCGCGGGCTCGCCGTGCGCGAGGCGCGTGAGGGTCAGCACGTAATGATTGAACAGCGGCGGCTGGGGATCCTCGCGCGCGCAGAACTTCACGAGCAGCTCGTTCGCATAGAAACCGCACAACAGCCCGTCGCCGCCGAGCGGCAGCATCCCGCCGACCCACTCGGCGCCCGTCAGCGTGCGCACCTCGGATTTGCCGGACCAGGACAGCAGCAGCGGCTGGAACGTCTGCAATACGCCGCGCAACGCGGAGTGCGGGCGCTTCGCGCCCTTCGCGACGAGTGCGAGCCGGCCGTGGTCGCGCGTCAGCACGTCGACGATCAGGCTCGTTTCCCGATACGGATAGCTGTGCAGCACGAACGCCGGCTGCTCGGCGACGCGGAAATCGGACGTGCGAGACGTCGCGCGCCGCGCCTTGCGCGGCGGTTCGGGCGGTGCCGGCAGCGGCGCGTCGTTCGCGCCGGCCGTCACCGCGTCTTCGGTCGACGTCAGCGCGTCATTCGTACCCATAGGCACGCAGCCCCGCCTCGTTGTCGGCCCAGCCGCTCTTCACCTTCACGAAGGTCTCGAGGTACACGGGGCCGTCGAACAGCTTTTCCATGTCCATCCGCGCCTCGGTGCTGATCTGCTTGAGCTTCTCGCCCTTCTTGCCGATCACCATCGCCTTGTGCGAATCGCGCTCGACGAGGATCGTCGCGAAGATGCGCTTCAGGCGGCCCTCTTCCTCGAACTTGTCGATCAGCACGGTGCTCGTGTACGGCAGCTCGTCGCCAGTCCAGCGAAACACCTTCTCGCGCAGGATTTCGGCCGCGAGAAAACGCGAGCTGCGGTCGGTCAGCTCGTCCTCGCCGTAGATCGGCTCGCCTTCCGGCAGGTACGGCTTGATCGTGTCCAGCAGGCGCTTGATGTCTTCCGGCTTCTGCGCCGACAGCGGCACGAGCTCGGTGAATTCGCGCAGCTCGCTCACCTTCTGCATGAACGGGAACAGCGTGGCCTTGTCGTTCACGCGGTCGATCTTGTTCGCGATCAGCAGCGTCGGCATGCCGGGCGGGATCAGGTCGAGCACCTTCTGGTCGTCGGGCCCGAAGCGGCCGGCCTCGATCACGAACAGGATCACGTCGACCGACGTCAGCGTCGACGTGACCGCGCGGTTCAGCGAACGGTTCAGCGCGGTGCTGTGACGGGTCTGGAAACCGGGCGTGTCGACGAACACGAATTGCGCGTCGTCGAACGTGTTGATGCCGGTGATGCGGTGGCGGGTCGTCTGCGCCTTGCGCGACGTGATGCTGATCTTCTGGCCGACGAGTGCGTTCATCAACGTCGACTTGCCGACGTTCGGGCGGCCCACGATCGCGATCATGCCGCAACGGAAACCGGTAGGAGCGGGAGTGTTCATATCGTTTGGGAGACAGGTTCGGAAACGGCCGCGCGGCGCGCGGCACGATCGCTGGGCAGTTCAGTGGTCGGCATCGGCCACGCGCGCCTGCGCGGCAGCAAGGCTCGCGCCGCCGGGCGGCGTGTCCGCGTCGGGCGCCGCGGCATCGCGTGCGCGCGCAGGCGTGCGCGCGGCGGCGTCGGCACTCGCGCCAGGCTTATCGGCCGACGACGATGCCGGATCGGCTGCATGGCCGGCCGGCTTGTCAGCTGCGCGCGGCGCGGCCTCGGCCGGCTTCTCCGCGGCCTTGTCGGGCCGCTCGGCCGGTTTGTCGGCAACCTTGTCGGCCGCCGGCTTCGCCGCCCGTTCGCCCTTGTCCGCGGCCGGCTCGACATGCGCCGCGCGAATCGCGGCCATCGGCGCGACGGCCGGTTCAGCGCCCGTCGCCGCAGCCGCGGCGGTGGCAGCCGGCACCGCGCCGGCCGCCCTCGCCTCGCGCGCCGCCGCACGTTCCTTCCGCTCGGGCGAGCGCAGGTCGAGCGCTTCCTGCACGCCCTTCACGCCCGGCACGATCTCGGGTTCGACATGCTTGGACCCGCGCGCGTTTTTCGAGCGCTTCGGCTTCGCGGCCAGCATCGGCGCGGCCGCCATCACTTCGTCGAGCGCCTTCTTCGCGGCAGCCTGCTCGGCCGCGCGCCGGCTCGCGCCGGAGCCCGATACCTTCACGTCCAGCTTCGGCACCGTGCACTCGACCTCGAACTGCTGATTGTGCGCCGCACCATGCGTCGCGACGACCGTATAGGTCGGCAGCGCGATCTTGTGCCCCTGCAGATATTCCTGCAGCAGCGTCTTCGCGTCCTTGCCGAGCGTACGCGGATCGATGTGGTCGAGAATCGGGATATAGAGGCGCTTGATGACCCCTTGGGCGGCTTCGAAGCCCCCATCGAGGAACACGGCCCCGATGATGGCTTCGAACGCGTCCGCGAGGATCGACGGGCGACGGAACCCGCCGCTGCGCAGTTCGCCCTCGCCCAGCCGCAGGCCGTCCGAGATATTCAGGGCCTGAGCAATTTCGTACAGCGACTGCTGCTTGACGAGATTGGCGCGTACGCGCGACAGGTCACCTTCGTCCAGCTTGCCGAAACGCTGGAACAAAAGGGCGGCCACCGCGCAATTCAGAACGGAATCGCCGAGAAACTCGAGCCGTTCATTGTGCGTGGCACTGTGACTGCGATGGGTCAAAGCCTGGCGCAACAATTCCGCATTGCGAAATTCGTAGCGCAGCCGGCTTTCCAACTGGGATGAGGGCATGTGCAGGAGTATAACGCGGGCGCCCGGTCGGGCCGAAACGGCACGGCCGGACACGAAAAGGCGTGACGAGGCGGTGTTACCGCTGGTTCTTAAAGTAGTTCGGCAATACGCGGCGCGGCCCGTGCGTCGCGTATTGCGTGTGAATCGAATGCGGTCAGTTGAAGGAGCCGATGCGCTTCAGGTCGCTGAAGTTCATCCAGATGAAGAACGCGCGGCCGACGATGTTCTGGTCGGGCACGAAACCCCAGTAGCGGCTGTCCGCGCTGTTGTCGCGGTTGTCGCCCATCATGAAGTAGTGACCGGGCGGCACCTTGCAGATCACGCCGCGGCTGTTGTACGTGCAGTTGTCGCGATACGGATAGTCGTATGCGCCCATCACGAACGGCGGCACGGCCGGGTTGTTGAGGATCGCGTTCTTCTTGTTGCCGATCGTTTCCTCGAACTGCTTCGCGTAATTCTGGCGCTCGTCATCGAAGAAATCGGGCAGCGGCGTTTCGGGCACCGGCTGGCCGTTGATCGTGAGCTGCTTGTCCTGGTACGCGACGGTATCGCCCGGCAGGCCGATCACGCGCTTGATGTAGTCGACCGACTCGTCCTTCGGATAGCGGAACACGACGACGTCACCGCGCGACAGCGGGCTGCCCTGCGTGATCTTCGTGTTGGTGACCGGCAGGCGCAACCCGTACTCGAACTTGTTGACGAGGATGAAGTCGCCGACGAGCAGCGTCGGCACCATCGAGCCCGACGGGATCTTGAACGGCTCGACGACGAACGAACGCACGACGAACACGGCCAGGATCACCGGGAAGAAGCTTGCCGTGTACTCGAGCCACCACGGCTGGCGCAGCTTTTCGTCACGCAGCTTCGAACGCGTCTGCACCGCGTTTTCGTCCGCGAAACGCTTGTCGATGCGCGACTGCTGGCGATCGAACTCCTCGATTGCCGAGTCGGCCGCCTTGCGACGCCGCGGCAGGAACACCAGTTTGTCCAACACCCACGCTACGCCCGTCACGACGACGAGCACAAAAAGAATCAGCGCAAAATTCATAAAAGGATCAGTCCTGTTATTTGTCTTCGACGCGCAAGATCGCGAGGAACGCCTCCTGCGGGATCTCGACCGAACCCACCTGCTTCATCCGTTTCTTACCTTCTTTCTGCTTCTCGAGCAGTTTCTTCTTCCGCGTGATGTCGCCGCCGTAGCACTTCGCGAGCACGTTCTTGCGCAGCGCCTTGATGTTCTCGCGCGCGACGATGTGCGCGCCGATCGCGGCCTGGATCGCCACGTCGTACATCTGGCGCGGAATGATCTCGCGCATCTTCGCGGCGACTTCGCGGCCGCGGTATTGCGATTGCGACCGGTGCACGATGATCGACAACGCGTCGACCTTGTCGCCGTTGATCAGCATGTCGACCTTCACGACGTCCGACGAACGATATTCCTTGAACTCGTAGTCCATCGACGCATAGCCGCGCGACACCGACTTCAGGCGATCGAAGAAGTCGAGCACGATTTCCGCCATCGGGATCTCGTACGTGAGCTGCACCTGGCGGCCGTGATACTGCATGTTGATCTGCGAGCCGCGCTTCTGCTCGCACAGCGTGATCACCGAGCCGACGTAATCCTGCGGCATGTAGAGATTCACGGTGACGATCGGCTCGCGGACTTCGGCAATGCGGCCGGGCTCCGGCATCTTCGCCGGGTTCTCGACCATGATCGTCGAGCCGTCGCTCTGCACGACCTCGTAGACGACCGTCGGCGCGGTCGTGATGAGATCCATATCGAATTCGCGCTCGAGCCGCTCCTGCACGATTTCCATGTGCAGCAGCCCGAGAAAGCCGCAGCGGAAACCGAAGCCGAGCGCCTGCGACACTTCCGGCTCGTACTGCAGCGATGCGTCGTTCAGCTTCAGCTTCTCGAGCGATTCGCGCAGCGCGTCGTACTGGTTGGCCTCGACCGGATACAGCCCCGCGAACACCTGCGGCTTCACTTCCTTGAAGCCCGGCAGCGGCTCGGCGGCGGCCTTGGCCGCGTGCGTGACGGTATCGCCGACCTTCGCGGCCGTCAGCTCCTTGATGCCGGCGATGATGAAGCCCACCTGCCCGGCCGACAGCGAGTCGAGATTGCGCGACTTCGGCGTGAACACGCCGACGTGCTCGACCGGATACTGCGCGCCGGTCGCCATCATCTTGATCTTGTCCTTCGGGCGCAGCGTGCCGTTGACGATGCGCACGAGCATCACGACGCCGACGTAGTTGTCGAACCACGAATCGATGATCAGCGCCTGCAGCGGCGCGGCCGGATCGCCCTTCGGCGGCGGCACCTTCGCGATCAGCGACTCGAGCACGTCTTCCACGCCGAGGCCCGTCTTCGCGCTGCAGCGCGTTGCGTCGGTCGCATCGATGCCGATCACGTCCTCGATCTCCTCGATCGCGTTCTCGGGGTTCGCGGCCGGCAGGTCGATCTTGTTCAGCACCGGCACGACCTCGACGCCGAGCTCGATCGCCGTGTAGCAGTTCGCGACCGTCTGCGCCTCGACGCCCTGGCTCGCGTCGACCACCAGCAGCGCGCCTTCGCACGCGGACAGCGAACGGCTGACCTCGTACGAGAAGTCGACGTGCCCCGGCGTGTCGATCAGGTTCAGGTTGTAGACCTTGCCGTCGCGTGCGCGATAGGACAACGCGGCAGTCTGCGCCTTGATCGTGATGCCGCGCTCGCGCTCGATGTCCATCGAGTCGAGCACCTGCGCTTCCATTTCACGGTCGGCGAGGCCGCCGCATACCTGGATGATGCGATCCGCGAGTGTCGACTTGCCATGGTCGATGTGCGCGATGATCGAGAAATTGCGAATATGATCCATTCAGTGCCGATCAAGCGAAAAAGGCGCGCTCGACGACTGCGGAGCACGCCTTGTGTAAGTCGGTGAAAAAACGGCTTATTTTAGCCGAAAAGGCTTACGCCGGGCGGGATTTCGGACGCCCGCCCCGCAGGAGCCCGGCGGGGCGCCCGCCGGATCGAGCCCCGTGCGAAGCGGCGCCGGCCGACGGCAGGCGAGGTTCAGCGCCGGGCCGCCAGCGCGTCGCGCACCCGCGCATCGTCGAACCGGTGGCGGCACACTTCCGCGCCGTCCAGCAGCAGCACGGGTACGTCCTCGTCGTAACGCGCGACGAGCGCCGCATCGGTGTCGATGTCGATATAGTCGACCGCGACGCCGAATTCGGCCGCCACCGGCGCCAGTGCGTCGCGCATGTCGTCGCACAGGTGGCACCAGCCGCGGCCGTAGAGCGTGAACATCGGCGCGTTACTTCTGGCGCGGCCGCACGGGCACGAACTGCGTGTTGTCGCCACGCCGCACGAGCACCGCGACCGCCTTCTGCGGATCGAGCTGCGCGGTCACGTCGGCGAACTGCTTCGCGCTCGTGATGTCGGTGTCGCCGACGCGCAGCACGATGTCGCCGCGCTGCAGGCCCGCACGGGCGGCCGGGCCGTCGACGCCGTCGATCTGCACCCCGTTCTTCAGCTTCAGCGTCTTCAACTGCTCCGCCGTCAGGTCGCTGACCGTCAGGCCGAGCGAATTGGTCTGGCGCGGCTTCTGCGGCGCGTTCTTGCGCTGCTCGGCCTTTGCCGTCGACTCGGCCGGCGTCTCGGCGATCGTGATCGGCAGATCGCGTGCCTGACCCTTGCGCCACACGTTGACCGTCGCCTTCGTGCCAGGCTTCGTGTCGCCGACCATGCGCGGCAGGTCCGACGCCGCGTCGACCGGACGGCCATTGAACTTCAGGATAATGTCGCCCGGCTGGATACCGGCCTTGTCGGCCGGGCCGCCCGGCTCGACGCTGCTGACGAGCGCGCCTTCGGCCTTCGGCAGCCCGATCGAGTCGGCCACGTCCTTCGTCACCTCGCCGATCGCCACCGCGATCCGGCCGCGCGTAACCTTGCCCGTCGCCTTCAGCTGGTCGGCCACGCGCATCGCCTCGTCGATCGGAATCGCGAACGAAATGCCCATGAAGCCGCCGGTGCGGCTGTAGATCTGCGAGTTGATGCCGATCACCTCGCCCTGCATGTTGATCAGCGGGCCGCCCGAGTTGCCGGGGTTCACGGCGACGTCGGTCTGGATGAACGGCAGGTAGTCGCCCGTATTGCGGCTCTTCGAGCTGACGATGCCGGCCGTGACCGTGTTGTCGAGGCCGAACGGTGAACCGATCGCGACGACCCACTCGCCGACGCGCACCTTGTTCGAATCGCCGATCGCGACGACCGGCAGGTTCGATGCCTGGATCTTGACGACCGCGACGTCGGTGCGGTCGTCGACGCCGATCAGCTTCGCCTTGAATTCGCGCTTGTCGGTCAGCGTCACGTAGATGGTGTCCGCATCGTCGACGACATGCGCATTGGTCATCACATAACCGTCGGCCGACACGATGAAGCCCGAGCCGACGCCGCGATTCTGCTCGGTGTCGGGCCCGTTGTCCGGCGCCGGCGCGTTCTTCGGGTTGCTGCCGTTGCCGCCGCCGTTGCCGGGCGCCTGCGGCAGCGGAATGCCGAAGAAGCGCCGGAAGAATTCCGACATGTCGCCGTTGTCGAAGCCGGGCGGGAGCATCCCGCGCGGGCCGCTCGTCGGCACGTTGGCGGTGGTCCGGATGTTCACGACGGCCGGGCCGACCTTTTCGACGAGGTCGGCGAAATCGGGAAGGCTGGCAGCCGGAGGCGTGACAGCGACCGCGGTTTGCGGGACGAGCGGCAGGCAGGCACACAGCGCCGCCGCCGCGAGCACTTTGCGCAGCGTGAGTTTCGTCATGTCGGAAGCCGTAGCGTTACTTGGAAGCCTTGTATTCTATGGCAGACGCGAACTGCTGCAACGTCGCCGGCGGCACTTCGCCGAGCACGGTGATCCAGTAGTCGCCGCGGCGCTTCACGAGAACGTGCGTCGCACCGGTGCTGCCCGCGCCTTCCTTGCGCGTATTCTTTTCGGCCGGCTCGATGAAGACCGAGATCGTCGCGAGGCCGTCGGTGAAGACGGCCTGATCGACCGGGATCGGCGGATCACCCGCATCGCGCGCGGCCATCGGCCGGCGCACTTCACGAATCTTCTGGAAGCCGGCGACGCTCGGCGCGAGCTGCCAGCCCTGCGCTTCCATGTCGACCGCCGCGACCGGCGGGCGCACGACCGTCCAGCCGCTCAGGTTGCGCATGCCGGCTGCAATCGCGGCCTTGTCGCCGCTCGCGCCGCCGGTTTGCAATTGCGAGAACGCGATCTGTTCGAGCACGTGATCGTTCGCGTCGAGCGTCTGCGAACGCAGCAGCAGCCCGGTGCGCGCGTCGGCCCACAGCTTGTACGTGAAACGGTAGGCATCCTTCGGCACGAGCTCGACGACCTGCGCGTCGATCCCGGCCACGCGGTCCTTGCCGAGCGACTTCGCATCGTAGACGGACATCACGTGCTCGCCGCTCGCGCCGAGCAGCGCGGGGAACGAGTCGCGCGTCTGGCGGCGCTCGACCACGCACAGCTTGCGCTCGGGCACGAACGTGTACAGCTCGTCGTTGTGCCGCAGCAGCTTGCGCGGCTTGCCGTCGAGCGTCTCGATCCGCTCGAACTCGCCGTCGCGGGACGAGACGTGCGCGATGCGTGACGACTGCACATACCCGCCGCGCTGGTAGACGAACGTACCTTCGTAGCTCTGCTGTTGCGCCGCCTGCTGGACGCGGTCGAGCCAGTCGGCGGCACCCTTGCGGGTCGCGACGGGATCGTCCGGTTGCTGGGCGCTGGCGGGAAGGGATTGAACGGACAACAGGGCGGCTGCGCAAAGCAGGAGGGCCGGCAGCCGCTTCCATCCGGAGATGGCGTGATTCAACTGCAATGTCCGCATCGGGTTTATTGGCCTGGCGTGGTGGTCACGGCAGCGCGGATCAGCGGCATCGAACCCGTGACGACGGGCTGCTGGGCGAATTGCTGGTGCGCTTCAAGGTATTGGTCGAGGCTGGCGTCGCGAATGATGTTGACGTCCTGCAGACCCGGCTGGGCCGATGCCTGCGCAACCGTCACGCGCTGCGGATTGCCGTTCTGCGGCGCGCCTGCCGATGCGACCTGGACGGCGCCCGGCGCACCGGCCGTCTGCATCTGCGGAACGACGATCCACGTCAGCGTGGCGGCCGCGGCGGCCACCGCGAATGCCGGCACGACACGGCGGCGCAGCGACAGCAGCTTGCGCGCGACCGGCGCGGCCGCCGGTGCCAACAGGTGCGGCTCGCTTTCGAGCGCCGCCGACATGCGCGCGGTGAACGCGACGCTCAGCGCGGGCGCCAGCGCGAGCTCGTCCGAGCGCAGCGCATCGCCGATCAGGTGGTAATGGGCCCACACGGCGCGATCCGCGCGGTCGAGCTCAGCCAGAAACTGCCCGTGATCCGGGCCATCGAACATTTCGCCGTCGACCAGCGCGGAAAGGCGCTCGCCGCGCGAGCACGCTTGCGATTGCGTATTGACCGACCCCATGATGCTCCCCATCTTGCACACCCCGTCGTGACTTCACGACTCTATCCGTAACTAGACCCCGACCCGCGTCGTTCCGCCCGTCGCGCTTACCAGCGCTTGCCTTCGGGCGTATCGAGCAGCGGACGCAATTTGGCAGCGATTGCTTCGCGCGCGCGGAAGATCCGCGACCGGACCGTCCCGATCGGACAGCCCATCATTTCCGCGATCTCTTCGTAGCTCAGGCCCTCGATCTCGCGCAGCGTGATTGCCTGGCGCAGTTCTTCGGGCAGCAGAGCCATTGCAGCGTTGACCGTCTCGGCAATCTGCTTGCTCATCAACATCGACTCAGGCGTGTTGATATCCCTTAGTTGGTCTGCGTCGGAGAAAGTTTCCGCTTCCTCCGCATCGGCCTCGGTCGAGGTCGGCGCCCGGCGGCCTTGCGTCGCAAGGTAGTTCTTCGCCGTGTTGACGGCAATTCGGTACAACCACGTATAGAACGCCGATTCGCCGCGGAATTGCGGCAGCGCACGATACGCCTTGATGAACGCGTCCTGGGCCACATCCTCGACCTCGGCGGGATCCCGCACGAGGCGCGAGATCAGCCGAATGATCTTGCGGTGGTATTTGGAGACCAGGAGTTCGAACGCCGCCTTGTCGCCCTTCTGTACGCGCTCGACCAGAGCCTGATCGATTTCTTTTTCACTCACCTGACAAATCCGTTAACTAGGGATGCAACGCGGAGCGTTATTGTAGCGTTCCGGCGCCGGCCGCTGGTTACGGTCGGTAACCGCACCGCCGTCATGCCCGCCCCACCGCTCCGGCCGTTCTCGCCAGTACCGACAGCGCGCTGAACGACGCGGCGTCGAGCGCGTCGGCCGGAATCAGCAGCGGCCGGGCCCGCCGGGCGCCCTGCCCGACCGACAGCACCAGCAGCAGGCTGCTCCAGTGCGCATGGCCCGTCACGCGGCCACGGGCCAGCAACCGCCCGGTGCGGCCAAACGCCGCAATCTCCCCGAAGGCATCGATCCGCAACTCGGCCGGTAGCCGGCGGGCGCAAGCGCGCGCCGCCCATACGGCCAGCAGTGCCGCCGTCGCGGCCGACACGCCTGCGCCGGCGGCAGCGCCCGCGCGCGGCGCCCAGAACAGGTACGCCGAGGCGGCAGCCGACGCGACGAACGCGGCCAGCACGAGATACGACACGGCCGAGGCCCGCAACGCAAAGCGCTGCGGACGCCCGGCCGGAGCATCGAATGGACTCGTCAAGCGATTCGACGTCAGACGCGCTTGAACACCAGCGTGCCGTTGGTGCCGCCGAAGCCGAAGTTGTTCTTCACGGCTACGTCGATCTTCATGTCACGCGCGGTGTTCGCGCAGTAATCGAGATCGCACTCGGGGTCCTGGTTGAAGATGTTGATGGTCGGCGGCGACACGTTGTTGTGCAGCGCCAGCACCGTGAACACCGATTCGAGGCCGCCCGCGCCACCCAGCAGGTGGCCCGTCATCGACTTCGTCGAGTTGACCACCATCTTGTACGCGTGCTCGCCGAAGGCCGCCTTCACCGCGTCGGACTCGTTCTTGTCGCCCAGCGGCGTCGACGTGCCATGCGCGTTCAAGTACTGCACCTCGTCGGCATTCAGGCCGGCGTCGCGCAGCGCCGCGACCATGCAGCGGCGCGGGCCGTCCATGTTCGGCGCGGTCATGTGGTACGCGTCGCCCGTCATGCCGAAGCCCACGACTTCCGCGTAGATCTTCGCGCCGCGCGCCTTCGCCGCCTCGTACTCCTCGAGCACCATCACGCCGGAACCCTCGCCCAGCACGAAGCCGTCGCGGTCCTTGTCCCACGGACGCGACGCGGTAGCCGGATCGTCGTTGCGGGTCGACAGCGCGCGCGCGGCGGCGAAACCGCCGATGCCGAGCGGCGACACCGTCGATTCGGCACCGCCCGCGACCATCACGTCGGCGTCGCCGGCCTGGATCAGCCGCGCGGCGAGGCCGATGCTGTGCAGGCCGGTCGTGCAGGCCGTGACGGCCGCGAGGTTGGGGCCCTTCAGGCCGAACATGATGCTCAGGTGACCCGAGATCATGTTGATGATCGAACCCGGCACGAAGAACGGCGAGATCCGGCGCGCACCGCGATCGACGTAGGTCTGGTGCGTATCCTCGATCATCGGCAGGCCGCCGATGCCGGAACCGACCAGCACGCCGATGCGTTCCGCATTGGCTTCGGTCACTTCCAGCCCGCTGTCCCGCATGGCCTGGACGCCGGCGGCGATGCCGTAATGGATGAACGTATCCATGTTCCGGGCTTCCTTCGCCGGGATGTACTCCTCGGCGCTGAAACCCTTCACTTCGCCCGCGAAATGGCAGGCGAGGTTCGATGCATCGAACTTCGTGACGGTAGCGATACCGGACTTGCCGGCGACGAGATTGGCCCAGCCGTCGGCAACACTATTGCCAACAGGCGAAATCAGCCCCAGGCCTGTAACGACAACACGACGGCGGCTCACGGTAACCTCTTTTCCATTATTGGATGACAAAAACAAAAGCCACAGTGGCCACAGGAACCAGCCCTGCGAGCCCTGTGGCTGTTAGTCCGTCCGGCGCGAAGCCGGCAGGATGGCGCGTCAATCGCGAAGATCGCGGCGACGTGGCGGACAAGCGCGAAAGGCGCTTACGCCTTGACGTTTGCGCGAGCGTAGTCGATCGCTTGCTGAACGGTCGTGATCTTCTCTGCTTCTTCGTCCGGGATTTCCATGCCGAACTCGTCTTCCAGAGCCATCACCAGTTCGACCGTGTCGAGCGAGTCCGCGCCCAGGTCGTTCACGAACGAAGCTTCGTTCTTGATCTCGGCTTCCGCGACGCCCAGTTGCTCAGCGACGATCTTCTTGACACGTTGTTCGATGTTGTCCATTACCCCTCCGAGGGAAAGTTCAGATTTACAAGTGCGCGCATTTTATCAGGTTTGCTGACGCCAAAACGCGCGTTGGCTTGATGGTCGATCAAGCGCCGGTCCGCCTGAAAAACGGGATACGGCGCGGATGGTAAACGAAAACCGTTACGACATGTACATGCCGCCGTTCACGTGCAGCGTCGTGCCGGTGATGTAACCGGCCTGCGGCGATGCGAGGAACGCGACGGCATGGGCGATGTCCTCCGGGCTGCCGAGGCGGCCGAGCGGAATCTGGGTCTTGAGCGCGGCCTGCTGTTCTTCCGGCAGCGTCTTCGTCATGTCGGTGTCGATGAAGCCCGGCGCCACGCAGTTCACCGTGATGCCGCGGCTGCCGATTTCACGCGCGAGCGCACGCGTCATGCCCGCGACGCCGGCCTTCGCGGCCGCGTAGTTGACCTGACCCGGATTGCCGGCCGAGCCGACCACCGACGTGATGTTGATGATACGGCCGCCGCGCGCCTTCATCATCGGGCGCAGCACCGCGCGCGACAAACGGAACACCGACTTCAGGTTGGTGTCGATCACCGCGTCCCAGTCCTCGTCCTTCATCCGCATCGCGAGCTGGTCCTGCGTGATGCCCGCGTTGTTGACGAGCACGTTCAGCGCACCGAATTCCTTCACGGTCGCATCGATCAGCGCCTCGGCGGCGGCCGCGTCGTTGACGTTCAGCACCGCGCCGCGGCCCGTGACGCCCGCTTCCGCGAACGCCGCGGTGATCGCGGCGGCGCCCGATTCGCTCGTCGCCGTACCGATCACCGTCGCGCCCAGGCGCGCGAGTTCGAGGGCGATCGAACGGCCGATGCCGCGCGACGCGCCGGTCACGATCGCAACCTGTTTATCGAGAGTCTTGTCCATGAATCGAATATCCGTTGCTTGGGAAAAGGCGCCGCGTCAGGCGGTCGCGAGCTTGAGCGCTTCGTCGAGCGAAGCCGGATCGAACACCGAGGCGCCGACCAGGTTGCCGTCGATGCGCTTCGTCAGGCCGGCGAGCACCTTGCCCGGACCGCATTCGATCACGTGCGTGACGCCCGTGCCGGCGATGTGCCGCACGCACTCGACCCAGCGTACCGGGCCTGCAGCCTGGCGCACCAGCGCATCCTTGATCGCGGCCGGATCGCTGACCACGGCGACGTCGATGTTGTTGACGACCGGAATCTGCGGCGCCTTCACGTCGACGTTCGCGAGATAGTCGCGCAACTGGTCCGACGCCGGCTTGAGCAGCGACGAATGGAACGGCGCCGACACCGGCAGCGGCAGCGCGCGCTTCGCGCCCTTCGCCTTCGCGATTTCGCATGCCTTTTCGACCGCAGCCTTGCTGCCTGCGATCACCACCTGCGCGGGCGCATTGAAGTTCACCGCTTCGACGACGCCCGCATCCGCGGCTTCGGCGCATACCGCGCGTACCGTGTCGTCGTCGAGGCCCAGGATCGCGGCCATGCCGCCCTGGCCCACCGGCACGGCCGTCTGCATGGCCTGCGCGCGGAAGCGCACGAGCGGCACCGCGTCCTTGAACGCGAGCGCGCCGGCCGCGACGAGCGCCGTGTATTCACCGAGGCTGTGGCCGGCGACGATCGACGGCGCCGGGCCGCCTGCCTGCTGCCACGCG
Source organism: Burkholderia sp. E168m15 (assembly GCF_016586105.1). Taxonomy (NCBI): domain Bacteria; kingdom Pseudomonadati; phylum Pseudomonadota; class Betaproteobacteria; order Burkholderiales; family Burkholderiaceae; genus Burkholderia; species Burkholderia sp. E168m15. Next base: position 100,314 of record NZ_BCPO01000029.1, on the reverse strand, counting down.
CGATAGCACGCGTACGCCGCGGTCAGCATCACGGGCTGCGTGTTGGTGGTCAGGTTCAGCTCTTCGGCCGGGCCTTCGGCGATCAGCTTGCCGAGATCCTGATTGAGTGCATCGGATGCTTCCTGGAGCGTCTCGCGCACGACGGCCAGATCGGCGAATGCGTCGAGCATCCCGATCGCCTGCGAGCCCTGCCCCGGAAAAACGAATGCAAATTTCATATCGTCCCCAATTGAATCGATTCGGACGGCGCACACGAACGGCGCGCCGATGGGACCCGCGCGCGGCAATGCGCGCCGCGGATCAGAAGCGGAAGACCGACGCGCCCCAGGTGAAGCCGCCGCCGACGCCTTCGATCAGCACGTGCTGGCCACGCTGGATGCGGCCGTCGCGCACCGCGGCGTCGAGCGCCAGCGGGATCGACGCGGCCGACGTGTTGCCGTGCTGGTCGACCGTCACGACCATGCGCTCCTGCGGCAGGCCGAGCTTGCGGCAGGTGCTGGTCATGATGCGGATGTTGGCCTGGTGCGGAATCAGCCAGTCGATTTGCTCGGGCGCGAGATTCGCCTTCGCGAGCGCCTCGATCGCGACCTTTTCGAGCACGTTGACCGCGAGCTTGAATACGGCCTGCCCGTCCATGTGCAGGAACGCGCTGCCGTCGATCACGCCGCGATTGACGTTGCCCGGCGTGCACAGGATGTTCGAGTAGCTGCCGTCCGCGTGCAGCGCGCTGCCGAGCACGCCCGGCTCTTCCGACGCGGACAGGATCACCGCGCCCGCGCCGTCGCCGAACAGCACGCAGGTCGTGCGGTCCTTGAAGTCGAGAATGCGCGAGAACGTCTCCGCACCGACGATCAGCGCGGTGCGGTGCTGGCCGCTGCGGATGAAGCTGTCGGCCGTCGCCATCGCGTATGCGAAGCCCGAACACACGGCCTGCACGTCGAATGCCGCGCCGCCGTTCTTGATGCCGAGCTTGTTCTGCAGCAGGCACGCGGTGCTCGGGAACACGAAATCGGGGGTCGAAGTCGCGACGATGATCAGGTCGATCGACTGCGGATCGACACCGGCCGCTTCGATCGCACGACGCGACGCCTCGAGCGCGAGATCGCTCGTCGTGACGTCCGGTGCGGCGAAATGGCGCGCATGGATGCCCGTGCGCGCCACGATCCATTCATCGCTCGTCTCGATGCCTTCCTTCGCAAGACGATCGGTCAGCTGCTGGTTCGTGACGCGGTCGGGCGGCAGGTAGCTGCCCGTGCCGAGCACGCGGGAATAGAGAGTCGATTGGGCCATTTATGCTTTAGAGGATTGCGCAGCGGAAGGTTCGGCGTGATGGCCTGCGGCCGGGCTTGCCTGGCCCGCGCCGCCCGCGTCGTGTTCGCCGTCGCCGAGCGACACTGAATTATCCGCCATCGCGCGCGCGAGGCGCTCCAGCACCCCGTTTTTGACGGCATCATACCCGCGTTTGATCGCCCACTCAAACGCGTAGGCGTCGGCCGAACCGTGGCTCTTGATCACGAGGCTCTTCAGCCCCAGCAGCGCCGCGCCGTTGTACTGGCGGTGGTCGACGCGCTTCTTGAAACGCATCAGCACGGGCAGCGCGAGCAGCGCCATCAGCTTCGACATCAGCGAACGGCCGAACTCCTCGCGAATGATGTCCGACAGCATCTGCGCGAGCCCTTCCGACGTCTTCAGCGCGACGTTGCCGACGAAGCCGTCGCACACGATGACATCGACGGTGCCCTTGTAGATGTCGTTGCCTTCCACGTTGCCGCGGAAATTGAGCGTGCTGGCGCGCAGCAGCTCGCCTGCGCGCTTGATCGTCTCGTTGCCCTTGATGACCTCTTCGCCGATGTTCAGCAGGCCGATCGTCGGGCGCTCCTTGCCCTCGAGCGCGGCCACGAGCGCGTGCCCCATCTCCGCGAACTGCAGCAGGTGCTGCGGCTCGCAGTCGACGTTCGCGCCGAGGTCCAGCATCATCGTGTAGCCGGTCGGGTTCGGCAGCGCGAACGCGATCGCGGGCCGCTCGATGCCGGGTAGCGTCTTGAGTACGTAACGGGAAACCGCCATCAGCGCGCCGGTATTGCCGGCGGAGATGCAGGCCTGCGCCGCGCCCTCCTTGACGTGGTTGAGCGCGACGCGCATCGAAGAATCCTTCTTCTTGCGCAGCGCCACTTCGACAGGATCGTCCATCGCCACGACTTCGGTGGCGGGCACGATGGTCAACGCGGGATCGTCGAGGGCTTTCAGCTTCTTCAGTTGAGCGCGAATCGCGCTTTCGATGCCGACGAGCATCAGGTGCGCATCGGGATGCGCGCGGACGAACTTGACTGCCGCGGGAACGGTCACGGACGGGCCGTGGTCGCCTCCCATGCAATCGATTGTGAGCTTTACGGTCATGGAATGCGACGAATTTCAGGCACAAAAAAGCGGCAGTTGAATGCCGCCTTTTTGTTGAGCCAGGAAAGTGTCAAGCGAACCAGTTGTCACGCGAACGGCGAGCGTAGCGCGCAACGCGTGACTTGACGCTTAGTCGTTCTTCGTCTTGACGACTTTCTTGCCGCGATAGTAGCCGTTCGGGCTGACGTGGTGACGCAGGTGCACTTCACCCGTGCTCGGCTCGACTGCCAGCGGCGCTGCCGTCAGGAAATCGTGCGAACGATGCATGCCGCGCTTCGACGGCGACTTCTTGTTTTGCTGGACTGCCATGACTAACTCCTAAATAATTTTCCGGATTCTAACACAGCCCGATCCGGCGCTTAACTACCCTGGCCCAAAGCCCTTACGCCTTCCCGCGCCACAACTGCTTAGTGTTTCTTGGTGCCGTCACCGTCCTTCTTCAACGCTTGCAGCGCTGCGAACGGATTCGGCCGTTTGCCTTCGTCCCCGGCTTCGTCGGACTCCTCGTCCTCCTCTTCCGCGGGACCGCTCGCACCCGACACGAGGCTTTCGTGAACTGCCGGGCAAACCTCGTGCTTGGGCACGAGCGGCAACGAAAGCAGCAATTCCTCTTCGATCAAGTCGACGAGATCGAACTGGCGTGAGCCCACGATCACATCGGCTTCATCGTCGTCGAGCGGAAATTCTTCAGCTTCTTCTTCGGTCGCGACGACGCGGTACGTCATGTCGACGTCGAACGTCTGGTCGTACGGCGTCATGCAGCGCTGGCACGTGAGCCACGCATGGCCATGCACCGCGAGGCGCAGATACGGCTGCTGCCCGTCGGCGCCGTCGTCCTGCAACTCCTTCTGCGTGAACCCTTCCGCCTGCCACGTGAAGACCGTGTCGCGATCTGGCGCGTCCGTCGGCACTTCGTTTAACATGCGCGGCAGTTGCGAGAGGTGTACCGCGCCAGCTGCCTGCCGCCCGCTGCGGGCGAACTCGAACAGGTCGACCGCGTGCGGATCGAGCGCCGCCGCAGGTTTGCCAGAAGAAGTGTTCATGTGCGCTCCTGCCTACAGGCTGACTTGCGGGATCCGGCTTGGCACCGCTCGCGTACGGCTCATCGAGGATGACGTACTTTACTTCCGAAGACCCGGCAGGCGCCACCACAACGGATGCCTGCCGACGAAAAGCGGGAAAGCATACCTGTTTTACCTTTTGCGGTCAATCACTTAAGCTTGCGTCCGCGCAACGCCGCGCCCCACCTGACGACTCACCGATCCAACCGACCATGCCGGATACCGTTTGCCGCCCGCCGCGGCTGATTCTTGCCTCCAGTTCCCGTTACCGCCGGGCGCTCCTCGAGCGCCTCGGCGTACCGTTCGACGTCGTGTCGCCCGACCTCGACGAAACCCCGCTGGCCGGCGAAACGCCGGCCGCGACCGCACTGCGCCTCGCCGGCGCGAAGGCGCGCGCCGTGGCCGCGACGATCGACGCGCCGGACGGCGTGCTCGTGATCGGGTCGGACCAGGTCGCGACCTTCGACGGCCACCAGATCGGCAAGCCCGGCACGCACGAGCGCGCGCTCGCGCAACTCGTGTCGATGCAGGGCCGCGAAGTCGAATTCCACAGCGCGCTCTGCCTGTACGACAGCCGCACCGACGACGCGCAGCTTGAGGACATCGTCACGCACGTGCGCTTCCGCTCGCTGCCCGAGGCCGAGCTCGACGCGTACCTGCGCGCGGAAACGCCGTACGACGTGGCCGGCAGCGCGAAGTCCGAAGGGCTCGGCATCGCCCTGCTCGACGCGATCGACTCGGACGACCCGACCGCGCTCGTCGGCCTGCCGCTGATCGCCCTCACGCGGATGCTGCGCGCCGCCGACTACCCGCTGTTTGCAACCACCCGTGGAGACCGCGCATGACCGCCGGCACGCTTTATCTCGTCCCGAACACGCTCGGCGAAGGCGACGAATCGATGCTCGCCGCCGTGCTGCCCGCCGCCGTGCAGGCGCGCGCCGGTACGCTCGGCTACTACATCGGCGAGAACGCGAAAACGACGCGCGCGTTTCTGAAGAAGATCGGTACGACGCGCCCGATCCAGGAAATCGAGATCAGCGAGCTGAACGTCAATACGCCGGCCGGCGCCATCGACCGGCTGCTCGCGCCCGTGCTGGCCGGCGCGGACGCCGGCCTCGTGTCGGAGGCCGGCTGCCCGGCCGTCGCCGATCCTGGCGCGCTGCTGGTACGCCGCGCGCACGAGCGTGGCGTGAAGGTCGTGCCGCTCGTCGGGCCGAGTTCGATCCTGCTCGCGCTGATGGCGTCGGGCCTGAACGGCCAGAGCTTCGCGTTCAACGGCTATCTGCCGGTCGATGCGGCCGCGCGCGCGAAACGCCTGCGCGAACTCGAGCAACTGTCGCGCAAGGCGCGCCAGACGCAGATCTTCATCGAAACGCCGTACCGGAATCACGCAATGCTCGACACGCTGGTCGCGACCTGCGCGCCGTCGACGCAAATCTGCGTCGCGGCCGATCTGACCCTCGCGACCGAGACGATCGCGAGCCGCACTGTGGCGGACTGGAAAAAGGCGCCTGCACCGAATCTGCACAAGCGCCCCGCGATCTTCCTGCTGCTCGCGAACTGATGCCGAGAACGGCGATCAGTTAATTGAAAGGCGGGCCATCGCGGCCCGCCGATTGTCGCCGGTCGCCGGCCGTCAGCCGTCAGCCGTCAGCCGTCAACGCAGGCTGACCGACGCGCCGCCGGCCGTCAGCGCCTTCATCGCGGCGCCCCCGACGGCCGCGCCGAACTTGCGCGCGACGCGATTCGTCAGGCTTTCCTTCACCGTATAGTCGACCAGATCCGGCGCCTTCAGCACGTCGCGCGCGACCGTGTCGGTCGTGCCGTAGCCGTCGGCGAGCCCGAGCTCGACGCTCTTCTCGCCGGTCCAGAACAGGCCCGAGAACATGTCGGGCGTCTCGTGCAGCCGCTTGCCGCGGCCATCCTTCACGGCCTTGATGAACTGCGCATGCACCTGGTCGAGCAGCGCCTGCGCGTGCGCGTCCATCTTCGGCGTTTCCGGCGAGAACGGATCGTAGAAGCCCTTGTTTTCGCCCGACGTATGCAGGCGCCGCTCGACCCCGAGCTTGCCCATCAGCCCGGTGAAGCCGAATCCGTCCATCAGCACGCCGATCGACCCGACGATGCTCGCCTTGTCGACGAAGATCTTGTCGGCCGCGGACGCGATGTAATAGCCGCCCGACGCACACATGTCGGTCACGACGACGTACAGCGGCTTGTCCGGATACTTGCCGCGCAACCGCCGGATCTCGTCGTAGACCATGCCGGCCTGCACCGGGCTGCCGCCCGGGCTGTTGATCCGCAGCACCACGCCGACCGTGCCGTCGTCGTCGAACGCGGCGTCGAGCGCCGTGTTGATGTCGTCGGCGTTCGCGTTGACGCCCGCCGCGATCTCGCCGTCGATCGTCACGAGCGCCGTATGCCGCCCGCTCGACGAGAACTTCGAATCGCTGGAGAAATCGATCAGCGCGAACGCGAGCAGCACGAACACGCCGAGAAACGCGAAGCGGAAGAAGATCTTCCAGCGCCGCGCGGCACGCTGCTCCTTGACGGCCGCGAGCGCGATCCGCTCGAGCGCCGCGCGCTCCCAGCTCGGTTCACGGCTGTCGGGACGGGAAGAGGAATCCGGGGAATTCGGTTGGTCGGCCATGCAGTGATGTCGTCAGTCGGTCGTGGCGGGAGTGGCGGGATGCAGATCGGCATCGGGTACCCAGAATACCGCACGGCCGTCGGGCGTGTCGCGCTCGTCGACCTCGACCGGCCGCAGGCGGCCGCCGCGACACGGGCCGCCGACGCACTTGCCGGTATCCGGCGCGTAGATCGCACCGTGCGTCGCGCACATCAGATAAAGGCCCGACGACTCGAAGAACTGCCCTTCGGCCCAGTCGAGCTCCATCGGCACATGCGCGCAGCGGTTCAGGTAGCCGTAGGCGCGGCCGTCGTAGCGCACGAAGAACACGACGGCCTGCTCGCCGCGCAGTGTCGCGTCCACCCGCACGCCGGCACCGCCGTCGGTCAGTGCGGCCGATGCGCACACGTGCACGGCGTCCGGCGCCGCGCTCATGCGTGCTCCCGCAGCCAGGCGGCCAGCGCGCCGACGTCCGGCGCGACGAAGCGCGGCGTGAGCGCCGCCAGCGCATCGGCCGGGTGCGCGCCGTACGCGACGCCGACGCCGGCCGCGCCGGCGCTGGCGGCCATCTGCAGGTCGTGCGTGGTGTCGCCGATCATCACGGTGCGCGCCAGATCTTGCCCCAATTCCCGCGACAACTCGTGCAGCATCGCCGGATGCGGCTTCGAGAACGTCTCGTCCGCGCAGCGCGTCGCGTCGAACCAGCTCGTCAGCTTCGACTGGTCGAGCACGCGGTTCAGCCCGACCCGCCCCTTGCCGGTCGCGACGGCGAGCAGGTAGCCCGTATCGCGCAGCTCGGCGAGCAGTTCGCGCACACCGGCGAACAGCTCGATGCGCTGGTCGTCGAGCAGATAGTGATAGCGGTAGCGCTCGGCCAGCCGCGCGTAGTCGGACGGATCGAGGGTCGGCGCCGTGATCTGCAGCGCATCACGCAGGCCGAGGCCGATTACGTAACGGGAAGCCTCGTCGGACGGCGTGGGCAGGCCGAGATCGCGGCATGCCGCCTGGATGCTGTGCGCGATGTGCGCAGTCGAATCCATCAGCGTGCCGTCCCAGTCGAAGACGATCAGGTCAAATTGCTGTCGAGCCATGCGGTTCAGGCGGTATCGCGCAATGCGCTGAGTTGATCGAGAAAGCGCCGGCATTCGGCCGGCAGCGGCGCATCGAACTGCAGCGCCTCGCCGGTCAGCGGGTGCGCGAGCTTGAGGCGGTGCGCATGCAGGAACATCCGTTTGAGCGACGGCTGCGCATTCGCGCGCGCCAGCGCCTTGTTCAATGCGAAATCGCCGTACTTGGCGTCGCCGGCGATCGGCAGGCCGAGATGCGCGAGGTGCACCCGGATCTGATGGGTCCGACCCGTTTTGAGTTCCGCTTCGACGAGCACGTAGTCCGGCCAGCGGTCGACGAGATTGAACACCGTATGCGACGCCAGCCCGTCGTCCTGCACGCGCACGCGGCGCTCCCCTTCCGGGGTCGAATACTTGAACAGCGGCGCCTTCACCGCGCGGCGCCGGCCCCAGTCGGGCTGCCATTCGCCGTGCGCGCACGCGAAGTAGCGCTTGTCCATCCGGTTCTCGCGGATCTGCTCGTGCAGGCCCACGAGCGCCGTGCGCTTCTTCGCGAGCATCAGGATCCCGGACGTCTCGCGGTCGAGCCGGTGCACCAGTTCGAGGAATTTCGCGCGCGGGCGCGCCTGCCGCATCTGCTCGATCACGCCGAACGCGACGCCGCTGCCGCCATGGACCGCGACCCCGGCCGGCTTGTCGATGACGAGCATCGCATCGTCCTCGTACAGCACGTCGAAATTCGCGGGCGGCACGACCGGCGTGTCGGCGCGCGCGAGGTCGGCCGCCGCCACGCGCACCGGCGGCACGCGAACGAGGTCGCCCAGTTCGAGCCGGTACTGCGCGTCGATCCGGCCCTTGTTGACCCGCACTTCGCCGCTGCGCAGGATCCGGTAAATATGGCTTTTCGGCACGCCTTTACAGACGCGCAACAGAAAATTGTCGATGCGCTGACCGGCCGAGTTTTCGTCGATCTCGATCATCGATACCTGGCCGCTTGCGACCGAATTCTGGGATATTTTGCCTAACTCATTCATACTGAATATAATTTTGCCCAGCCTGACGTTGTGGGTGGCCTGTTCGGCCGGCCCCGGCTGAATCGGGCAAGGCGCAAGCGCAAACTGCTATTTTACTTGCGCCGGGGGTCCGCTGCTCACCCCTAATCAAAGAGAAGCAGCAAGTTGCACGCACGGCGCCGCCCGTCGGCAAGGATCGCGCCCACAGGCGGATTCGGTCGGCAAGGCGCCGCGGTAACGGAAAGTTGGTTGAAAAGAATTTGATCGGCAGCCCGACGGCGCGAAGTGCGTCCGCAGGCTGCCGGTTGCGAAAATTACGGCGTTGCGCCCGATTTGGCCCCGCGAAGCGTGCGGGGCTTGGCGACGTCAAACCAGGGAAGTACACCCCAAGCGGGAAAGTCGGGCTGGATTCGATACTCCCCGCTGCGGCCCAAGCCGCAGCATCTGCCGCCCGTCGGCGCGCGCGACGCATTGCGCGCGCCCGTGGCAATGCCCGGACAGGCTTAGCGCGCTTTTGCAGCGTGCGGTGTGTGAACGCCGTGCTTTGAAGCCGTATTCGCAGGTGCCCTATGGCCGCCGGCCCCGTCTTTCGGGCCCAAGCGCCTCTTCAGGCAATTCTCCCCGCCAGCTTTCCCGCTCCAGCGTGCTCGTGACAACACAACAAGGTGCGGCCTGCCGTCGTTCCCGCCCTCGCGCCTGACAACCGCGAGGCGCCGGCAGCGGAGCCGCCTGGAGTCGTTCATGAAACGCATGCTGTTCAATGCGACGCAGCAGGAGGAGCTGCGCGTCGCCATCGTCGATGGGCAAAAGCTCATCGACATCGACATCGAAACCGCCGGGCGCGAACAGCGCAAAGGCAATATCTACAAAGGGGTCATCACCCGTATCGAGCCGTCGCTCGAAGCGTGCTTCGTCAACTACGGCGAAGACCGCCACGGCTTCCTGCCGTTCAAGGAAGTCGCCCGCCAGTACTTCAAGGAAGGCATCGACATGCGCTCCGCGCGCATCCAGGATGCCCTGCGCGAAGGCCAGGAGCTGATCGTCCAGGTCGAGAAGGAAGAGCGTGGCAACAAGGGCGCCGCCCTCACCACCTTCATCTCGCTCGCCGGCCGCTACCTCGTGCTGATGCCGAACAATCCGCGCGGCGGCGGCGTGTCGCGCCGGATCGAAGGCGACGAGCGCCAGGAACTGCGCGAAACGATGGCGCAGCTGCAGATTCCGGACGGCATGAGCATGATCGCCCGTACCGCGGGCATCGGCCGCAGCGCCGAGGAACTGCAGTGGGACCTGAACTACCTGCTGCAACTGTGGCGCGCAATCGAGGCCGCCTCGCAAAGCGGCAATTCCGGCCAGCCGATGCTGATCTATCTGGAATCGAGCCTCGTGATCCGCGCGATCCGGGACTATTTCCAGCCGGATATCGGCGAAATCCTGATCGACACGAACGAAATCCACGATCAGGCCCGCGCGTTCATGGACATCGTGATGCCGGACAACGTCGCGAAGGTGAAGCGCTACCACGACGACGTGCCGCTGTTCTCCCGCTTCCAGATCGAGCACCAGATCGAAACCGCGTACTCGCGTACGGTCCCGCTGCCGTCCGGCGGCGCGATCGTGATCGACCACACCGAAGCGCTCGTCGCGATCGACGTGAACTCGGCACGCGCGACCAAGGGCGCGGACATCGAGGAAACGGCCACCCGCACGAACCTCGAAGCGGCGGACGAAGTCGCCCGCCAGTTGCGCCTGCGCGACCTCGGCGGCCTGATCGTGATCGATTTCATCGACATGGAATCGGCGAAGAGCCAGCGTGAAGTCGAGCAACGCCTGAAGGACGCGCTCAAGCACGACCGTGCGCGCGTGCAGATGGGCAAGATCTCCCGCTTCGGCCTGATGGAGCTGTCGCGCCAGCGCCTGCGTCCGGCGCTGTCGGAAGGCAGCCACGTGACGTGCCCGCGCTGCAACGGCACCGGCCACATCCGCGATACCGAATCGTCCGCGCTGCAGGTCCTGCGGATCATTCAGGAAGAAGCGATGAAGGAAAACACCGCGGCGATCCACTGCCAGGTGCCGGTCGAGGTGACCGCCTTCCTGCTGAACGAAAAGCGTCAGGAAATCAACAAGATCGAGTCGCGCTTCAAGGTCGGCATCGTGCTGATCCCGAACAAGCACCTCGACACGCCGCACTACAAGCTCGAGCGCCTGCGTCACGACGACGCGCGCCTCGACGATCCGCGCGCGTCCTGGAAGATGGCCGAGGAAGCAGCCCGCGAACTCGAGTCGGAAACCGGCTACAGCAAGCGTGCCGCCGAAGTGAAGCCGAAGCAGGAAGCCGCGGTCAAGGGCATCACGCCCGAGCGTCCGGCACCGAGCGCGGCGCCGCAGCGTCCGGTCGAGCCCGTTGCCGCCCCCGCCCCTGCGCCCGTCGCAGCGGCAAGCGGCGGTTTCATCGGCTGGCTGAAGGGCCTGTTCGGCGTGTCGCCGGCACCGGCGCCCGCACCGGTTGCTCCGGCACCGGCGAAGGAGCAGGCAGCCCGTCCGGCTCGCGAACGCACCGAAAAGACCGAGCAACGCGGCGGCGATCGCAACCGCAACCGTCGCGGCGGCGCCCAGCAGGCGCAAGGCGGCCGCGACCAGGCAGCAGCAGGCCGTGGTCAGCCGCAACGCCAGGAACGCGAAGGCAAGGAAGTGCGCGAACCGCGTGAAGGCCGTGAGCCGCGCGAGGGCCGTGAGCTGCGTGAAGGTCGCGAGGGCCGCGAGGGCCGCGAAGGTCGCGAGAACCGTGAGGGTCGCGAAGGTCGCGAGGGCCGTGGTCCGCGCGAAGGTCGCGAGCCGCGTGAAGGCCGTGAGCCGCGCGAGCGTGCCGAACAGCCGGAAGGCGGCGACGCAGCCGGCCGTGGCGAGCGCCAGGAACGCGGCGAGCGTCGCGAGCGCGGCGAACGCCGCAAGCCGACCCAGCATGCAGCCACGCTCGAGACCGTCACCCGCGGTGAAAACCATCCGGAACCGGAAACCGACAAGGCTGCTGCAGAAGCCCTGCCCGGCGCGGAACTGGCTGCCGATGCGGAAGCCGGCGCACGTGACGGCGAAGAACGTCGCCGTCGCCGTCGCGGCCGCCGCGGCGGTCGTCGCGAGCGCGAGGAAGACGGCGCAGTCGACCAGGCCGAGCAAGGCATCGAAGTCGAAGGTGAAGTCGCGGCGCAAGCCGTGACGCCGGCCGCACCGGTCGCAGCCGAACCGGCCCATACGGCCGCACCGGCAGTCGTCGCGGCCGTGGCCAGCGCGGTCGCCGTCGAAGCCGTCGTCGAGCAGCATGCCGCACCGGCCGCTGTCGAAGCGCAGCCGGCACCGGCACGCGTCGAGACGGCTCCGGCCGCCCCGGTCGAGCCCGCCGTCGCCGTCCAGGCAGCAGAACTGGCACCGGTCGCACCGGTGATCGCGGAAGCGGGCCCGGCTCCGGTCGCGGTGTCGCCGACCGACGCGTTCGAAGTGCCGGCAACCGCGCCGGCCGCTGTCGAGGCGCCGCAAGCCGCGCCGGCCGAGCAAGCTGCTCCGGCCGCCGTGGCGATCGAAACCGCTCCGGTGGTGGTCGAGCCGGTGGCAGTCGAACCGGCACCGGTCGAGCCCGCCCCGGTCGAAGTCGTCGCCGCACCGGCGCCGGCACCGGCTCCCGCCCAACCGGCAGCCGCGCCCGCTTCGGCGAGCCTGGATGTCGTGCTGGAGCAGGCCGGTCTCGTCTGGGTGAACACGGACGCCGACAAGTTCGCGGCCGCGCAGGAAGCCGCGTCGCGGCTCCCGCGCCCGGCCCGCGTGCCGCGCGAACGCAAGGTGCTGCCGCCGGCCGATACGGCCCCGATGCAGCAGGTCGAAACGACGCACCACTGAACGGCGCATCGCACGACCAGGAAAAGCCCGCCTCCGGCGGGCTTTTTCACGTCCGCGCTGCGGGTTTCCGCCCCCCGGCCCCGCCGGCCGGTTGCGGCTAAAATAGCGGTCTGGTTCGCACTTCTTCCAACATGTCCCGACGCATCATTCCTCTCGCCGACGTCAGCGGGATGCCGGACGTCTCCGGCGTCGCGCATGCCCCCGACGGCACACTGGCCGACACGTTCGCCAGGCCGCTGCGCGACCTGCGCATTTCGGTGACGGACCGCTGCAACTTCCGTTGCGTGTACTGCATGCCGCGCGCGGTATTCGACAAGGACTACCCGTTCCTGCCGCACAGCGCGCTGCTCACGCACGAAGAAATCGAACGCGTGGCGCGGCTCTTCGTCGCGCACGGCGTCGAGAAGATCCGCATCACAGGCGGTGAGCCGTTGCTGCGCAAGAACCTCGAATTCCTGATCGAGCGCCTCGCGCGCCTGACGACGCACGCCGGCCGCCCGCTCGACCTGACCCTGACGACCAACGGCTCGCTGCTCGCACGCAAGGCGCGAGCGCTGAAGGACGCCGGGCTCACGCGCGTCACGGTCAGTCTCGATGCGCTCGACGACGCGCTGTTCAAGCGCATGAACGATGCCGAGTTCGCGAGCGCCGACGTGCTCGACGGCATCTTCGCCGCGCAGGCCGCGGGCCTCGCGCCGGTCAAGGTCAACATGGTCGTGAAGCGCGGCACCAACGACAGCGAGATCCTGCCGATGGCCGAGCGCTTCCGCGGCACCGGCGTGATCCTGCGTTTCATCGAATACATGGACGTCGGCACGTCGAACGGCTGGAACATGACCGAGGTACTGCCGTCGGCGGACGTCGTCGCGCGCATCGCCGAACATTTCCCGCTCGTGCCGCTCGAGCCGCACACGGCGGCCGAAACCGCGCAGCGCTGGGCCTATGCGGACGGCAGCGGCGAGATCGGCGTGATCTCGAGCGTCACGCAGGCCTTCTGCGGCGACTGCACGCGCGCGCGGCTGTCGACCGAAGGCAAGCTGTACCTGTGCCTGTTCGCGTCGACCGGCCACGACCTGCGCGCACTCGTGCGCGGCGGCGCGAGCGATGCCGAGATCGCGACCGCGATCGCCCGCATCTGGCAGGCGCGCACCGACCGCTATTCGCAGCTGCGCGGCAGCGCATCGGCCGATACCGCGCCCGACGGCGCCGGCAAGCGCGTCGAAATGTCGTATATCGGCGGCTGACGCACGCCGCTCTGTCCACCCTGCGCACGATGCCCGCCCCCGCCTTCCCGTCAATTGCCGGCCTGCTGCTCGCAGGCGGGCGCGCCACCCGCATGGATGGTGTCGACAAGGGCCTGCAACTGCTCGACGGTACGCCGCTCGCGCTGCACGTGCTGCGCCGGCTGACGCCGCAGGTCGACGAGACGCTGATCAGCGCGAATCGCCATGCCGATCGCTATGCCGAGCTCAGTGCCCCGTTCGACGCGCGCATCATCGCGGATGAAACGCCCGACTTCCCCGGCCCGCTCGCGGGCCTGCTCGCCGGCATGCGCGCGGCGCGCGCACCGCTGGTCGCGTGCTCGCCGTGCGATACGCCCTATCTGCCCGTCGACCTCGTCGCACGGCTGCGGGCGGCGCTCGACGCGCAGCAGGCGGACATCGCGATGGCCGTCACCGTCGACGCGCAGCAGGTGCGCTCGCCGCAGCCGACGTTCGCGCTGCTGCGCACGTCGCTGGCCGACGACCTGGCCGCCCGGCTCGCGGCCGGCGACCGCAAGGTGCGTGCGTGGTACGCACGCCACAAGACGGTCGAAGTCGAGTTTCGCGACGAGCGTGCGTTTTACAATGCCAACTCCTGGCAGGAACTCGCCGCGCTGGCCCGTCGCTGACGGCCCTGTGCCGTTCCCGCCCGGCGCCCGCCACACGCGAAACCCGCGCCCCGGCACCCTCCTCGCGCCACCGGCCACGAACCCGATACGCCTTGCGGCGCAGTCCGACTGATGATCACGCACTCCTCGCCCGCCTCCCGAACCGCATCCGACCCCGATGCCCCGCTGTCGCTCGCCGACGCGCAGGCGCTCGCGTGCCGCTTCGCGGTGCCCGTCGACGCGTGTGACACGGTGACGCTGCGCGAGGCGCTCGACCGCGTGCTCGCGGCCGACGTGAGCGCGCCGTTCGACATTCCCGCGTACGACAACTCGGCCATGGACGGCTATGCGTTCGACGGCGCCGCCGCGGCATTCGCATCGGCGCAGGGCGAGGTCGCGATGCCGGTCGCCGGCACCGCGTTCGCCGGCCATCCGTTCGACGGCGCCGTGGCGGCCGGTGCATGCGTGCGCATCATGACGGGCGCGCCGATGCCGGCCGGATGCGACACGGTGATTCCGCAGGAACGCGTGCGCGTCGACGGCGACACGATCCGCTTCGCCGCGCACGACGTCGCGCACGGCGCGAACTGCCGCCGGGCCGGCGAGGATCTCGCGCGCGGCGCCTGTGCGCTCGCCGCGGGCCGCATCCTGCGGCCGTCCGATCTCGGCCTGCTCGCGTCGTTCGGCATCGCCGACGTCACGGTGCGCCGCCGCGTGCGCGTCGCCGTGTTCTCGACCGGCGACGAGTTGCGCGAGCCCGGCGAACCGCTCGGCAGCGGCGCGCTGTACGACAGCAATCGCGGCATGCTGATCGCGATGCTCGAACGGCTGCACGTCGACACGCTCGACCTCGGCATCGTCCGCGACGACCCGACCGCGCTCGAAGCCGCATTGCGCGCCGCCATCGCCGCGCAAGCCGATGCGGTCATCACGTCGGGCGGCGTGTCGGTCGGCGAAGCCGACTTCACGCGCGACGTGATGGCGCGGCTCGGCGACGTGACGTTCGCGAGTCTCGCGCTGCGGCCCGGCCGGCCGCTCGCGTGCGGCACGCTCGCCCGCGCGGCCGACGGCGCCGGCCACGCGCTGTTCTTCGGGCTGCCCGGCAATCCTGTCGCGTCCGCCGTGACGTTCGTTGCGATCGTGCGTCCTGCGCTGCTCAAGCTGGCCGGCACGCAAACGCCGCCGCCCGCCATGTATACGGCGCTCAGTACGCAGCCGTTGAAGAAGCGTCCCGGCCGCACCGACTACCTGCGCGGCATCGCGACGCGCGCCGCCGACGGCCAATGGCACGTCGCGCCGGCCGGATCGCAAAGCTCCGCGTCGTTGAGCGGCCTTGCCGCCGCCAACTGTTTCATCGTCCTGGGCCACGATACCGCGGCAGTCGACGCGGGCGCCCCGGTCGACATCCTGCCGCTCGACGGCCTGATCTGAATTCCAATCGGTATATCTCTACGGGGGCAATCCGCACATGAAGAAACAAATCTCGTCGATCGCCGCGGGGCAGACCGCAAAGGCGCTGATCCTCGTCTACCTGACGTTCAGCGTGCCGATCGTGCTGCTCGGCATTCTGGTCGCGTATATCCGCTACGGGATGGTCGAGTTGAGCACGATCCTGAGCGCACTGCTGCTGAACGCGATCCTCGGTTTCGTGCTGCTGTGGATCGCGTGCCATGCGTACAACTGGGTCGCATCGCGCTTCGGCGGCATCGAGATCGTGCTGTCCGATCCGCCGGAGGAAGCGTGAGCGGCACGCCGCTGATCCGCGCGGCCGACCCGCGCGACGTCGGCGCGATCCTCGCGCTGATGCGCGAGCTGGCCGAGTTCGAGAAGCTCACGCATCTGTTCGTCGCAACCGAAGCCGATCTCGCCGACGCGCTGTTCGGCGAGCACCCCGCTGCCGAAGCGCTGGTGGCCGAGCGTGACGGCGCGATCGTCGCGTATGCGCTGTTCTTCCACAACTATTCGACGTTCCTCGGCCGCCGCGGGCTCTATCTCGAGGATCTGTACGTGCAGCCGTCGCAGCGCGGCACGGGCCTCGGCACCGCGATGCTGCGTCATCTCGCGGCACTCGCCGTCGAGCGCCGTTGCGCGCGCTTCGAATGGTCGGTCCTCGACTGGAACCAGCCGGCGATCGATTTCTACGAGAAGATGGGTGCGACCGTGCTGCCGGAGTGGCGCATCGTACGCGTGACGGGCGACGCGCTGGACACGCTCGCCGCGCATTGAGCGCGAGCCGGCCGCGCCGGCGATCGCCGCACAAGAAAACGGGCGCCGCGGCGCCCGTTTTTTTTGTCCGGCAGCGGCCGGCAACGCGCATCACGCGTCATCCGCATCGGCGCCTTCGGCCCCTTCCGCGCCGAGCAGCCCGGCCGCCGTGTCGCCCGGCAGCGCCTCGACCTGCTTGAGCTTACGGCTCATCACCCGCGTGCGCTGCTCGGCGGACTCGATCGAACGCGTGACCGTCTCGAGCTGCGCCTTCGTGCGCGCGAGCACGTCGCCGAACTTGCCGAACTCCGTCTTGACCGCGCCGAGCACCTGCCACACCTCGCTCGAGCGCTGCTCGATCGCGAGCGTGCGGAACCCCATCTGCAGGCTGTTCAGCAGCGCGGTGAGCGTGGTCGGCCCGGCGACCGTCACGCGATAGTCGCGCTGCAGCAGATCGGTCAGCCCCGGACGACGCAGGATCTCCGCATAGAGTCCCTCGGTCGGCAGGAACAGCAGCGCGAAATCGGTCGTGTGCGGCGGCGCGACGTACTTCTCGGCGATCGTGCGCGCTTCCATCCGCACCCGCGCCTCGAGCGCACGCGCCGCCTCCTCGACGGCCACCGCGTCGGCGCGCTCCTGCGCGTCGATCAGCCGCTCGTAGTCTTCGCGCGGGAATTTCGCGTCGATCGGCAGCCACACCGGCGGCGTGTCACGCGTGCCGGCATCGCGGCCCGGCAGCCGAATCGCGAATTCGACGCGCTCGGTGCTCTTCGGCACCGTCGCGACGTTCTTCGCGTACTGGTCGGCCGTCAGCATCTGTTCGAGCAGCGCTTCGAGTTGCACTTCACCCCAGGTGCCGCGCGTCTTCACGTTGGTCAGCACCTTCTTCAGGTCGCCGACACCGGCCGCGAGCGTCTGCATCTCGCCGAGCCCGCGATGCACCTGCTCGAGCCGGTCCGATACGAGCTTGAACGATTCGCCGAGCCGCTGCTCGAGCGTCGCATGCAGCTTCTCGTCGACGGTGCGACGCATCTCCTCGAGCTTCGCTGCGTTGTTCGTCTCGATTTCCTTCAACCGCTGTTCGAGCGTCGCACGTACTTCCCCGATCCGGCGATCGTTCGCCTCGGTCAGTTGCGTGAGCTGCCGGTGCAACGTGTCGCCGAACAGCCGCAACGCGCCAGTCTGTTCCTCGCGCGCCTGCTGGGCCTGGCGCTGCAGGCTCTCGCGCATCGCGTCGAACTGCTGCGCGTTGCCGGCGACGAGCTTGCCGAGCTGCTGCGCGAACCCCTCGATCTGGTTGTTCTGCACGGTCGCCACGCTCGTCAGTTGCGCGGCGAGCGTCTGCTGCAACTGGACGAAGCTGCCGGCCAGCTCGGTACGCGAGCCGCGTGCGTTTTCGACGATCTCGCCGCGCAATTCGCGTTCGAGCCGCTCGACCGCGCGCGCCTGCGCATGCGCGGCGTCCTCGATCTGATCGCCGAGCACGGCCGCATCGTCGTGGCGGCCGCCGCGCACGAGCGCGACGATCGCCACCGCGAGCGCGACGGCCAGCACGACGACCGCCGCCAGCAACAACGTCATCGTCATGCGCGCGGCTTCCCGATCACGTCAGGGTTGATCGGATTCGGCGGCTGCCCCGCACGCGGCCCCTCGCCGAGCGCGGCGATCAGGTTGTCGGCAGCGAGATTCGCCATCGCGCGGCGGGTCTTTTCGGTCGCGCTCGCGATATGCGGCGTCAGCACGACGTTCGGCACCTCGAGCAGCGCCGGATGCACGCTCGGCTCACCCTCGTACACGTCGAGGCCGGCCGCGGCGATCGTCCCGTCGCGCAGCGCGACGGCCAGCGCCGCATCGTCGACGATCCCGCCACGCGCGATATTGGTCAGCGTCGCCGTGGGTTTCATCTTCGCGAGCTCGGCCGCGCCGATCGTGTGATGGTTCTCCTTCGTGTACGGCAGCACGAGCACGACATGATCGGCGCGCGCGAGCAGCGCATCCTTCGACACGTATTCGGCATTCAGCTCGGCTTCGATCTCGGGCGCGACCCGCGACCGGTTGTGATAGATCACCTGCATCCCGAAGCCGCGCGCGCGGCGCGCGAGCGCCTGGCCGATACGGCCCATCCCGATCACGCCGAGCGTCGAGCCGTGGATGTCGGTGCCGAGAAAGCCGTCGTACGCCCACTTCTGCCAGTGACCGGCGCGCAGCCAGTGTTCGGATTCGGCGATCCGGCGCGCGGCGGCCAGCATCAGCGCCCAGCCGAAATCGGCGGTCGACTCGTTCAGCACGTCGGGCGTGTTGGTGCCAAGCACGTTCGCCGCGTTGAACGCGGCCATGTCGAAGTTGTTGTAGCCGACCGCCATGTTCGCCACGACCCGCAGGCGCGGCGCCGCCGCGAGCGTGGCCGCGCCGACCGGGTCGCCGGCCGTCAGCGCGCCGTCCTTGTCGGCCAGACGCGCGGCGAGCGCGTCGGGCGCGAGCGCGTCGCCGTCGTTCCAGTCGACGTCGAAATACTGCTTGAGCCGTTCGATCACGTCCGGAAAGATCGGACGCGCGACCAGGATCTTCTGCATCGCCATCTCCGCATGCCGCGGACGGATCGCGGCGCGCCATGCGCCGCCGGAGCCGCCCGCTCGGGGTTGAAAAACGTCAGCTTACGCCGTGAAGAAAAGCCACGACGTCAGCAGGAATACCGGTATCAGCACGACGAGCGCCCAGCCGAGGTACGCGAAGAAACTCGGCATCTTCACGCCGCGCGATTCGGCGATCGCCTTCACCATGAAATTCGGCGCGTTGCCGATATAGCTGTTCGCGCCCATGAACACCGCGCCGGCGGAAATCGCGGCGAGCGTCGATGCGCCGGTCGTCATCAGCGTCTGCGCATCGCCGCCCGCGAGGTTGAAGAACACGAGATAGGTCGGCGCGTTGTCGAGGAACGACGACAGGATGCCCGTCGCCCAGAAATACATCGCGTCGATGGGTTTGCCGTCGGGCCCGGTGACGAGATGGACGATCTGCGCGAACGCGCCGTCCGCGCCCGCACGCAGGATCACGATTACCGGTGCGATCGTCACGAAGATGCCCGCGAACAGCTTCGCGACTTCCTCGATCGGCGCCCAGTTGAATGCGTTGCCCTCGCGCGCGGAACGCGGCGTCAGCGCGAGCGACGCGAGCGTCACCCCCACGAGCGCGACGTCGCGCACGAGATTCTGCAGCGCGACGTGCGTCCCCCACACGTCGAACGAGATGCCCGGCTTCCACACGCCGCTCATCAGCACGAGCGCGATCACGGCCGCCAACAGCACGAAGTTGATCTTGCCGTCGATCGACAGCGCCGCGCCGTCGGGCGTCGGATCGAGCGCGGCCGGCCGCTCCTCGCCGCCCTTCCGGTAGAAGTACGTATCGAGCACGAAGAACAGCGTCAGCAGCACCACGCAGATGAACAGCATCGGCAGCGCGAGATGGGTGGTCGTCCAGAAGAAGCTCACGCCGTTCAGGAAGCCGAGGAACAGCGGCGGATCACCGAGCGGCGACAGCGAGCCGCCCGCGTTCGCGACGAGGAAGATGAAGAAGATCACGACGTGCACGACATGCTTGCGGTTGTCGTTGGCGCGCAGCAGCGGCCGGATCAGCAGCATCGCGGCACCCGTCGTACCCATCACGCTCGCGAGCAGCGTGCCGAGCGCGAGGATCGCGGTATTCAGCTTCGGCGAGCCATGCAGGTTGCCGTTCACGCAGATGCCGCCCGCGACCGTGTAGAGCGCGGTGAGCAGCACGATGAACGGAATGTATTCCTCGAGCAGCGCATGCACGAGCGTGCCGAATGCGGTGCCGGCGCCGAACGCGACCGCGAACGGCGCCAGGAACACGATCGCCCAGCCGGCCGCGATCTTGCCGAAGTGGTGATGCCAGAACACGGGGGCGACGAGCGGGAACAGCGCGATGGAC
This sequence comes from Burkholderia sp. E168m15, assembly GCF_016586105.1. NCBI lineage: Bacteria > Pseudomonadati > Pseudomonadota > Betaproteobacteria > Burkholderiales > Burkholderiaceae > Burkholderia > Burkholderia sp. E168m15. The sequence goes on along the minus strand of NZ_BCPO01000029.1, from coordinate 80,239 downwards.
AGCAGGATTCCCGCGAACGGGATGCCCCAGAGCGCGGACAGCGTGGCACCGTCGAGCGTGGCGGCCGATGCGAGCGCGGGAGCGGCGCCAAGCGCGATTCCCGACGCCATGCCCGCCCAGGCGGCATGTCGTTTCATGCGGAACTTCCTTGTCGAGTAGGGGTGAATGCAGCGGGCGCGTCAGGCGCCCCGTACGACGATCGCGTGCACGCGGTACGGGCCGTGCGCGCCCAGAATGATCGTTTGCTCGATGTCGCCCGTGCGCGACGGGCCCGACACGAAATTGACCGCGCGCGGCAACTCGCCGCGCTCCGCGCGAATCAGTGCGAACGCGTCTTCATGACCGGCGACGATGCGTGACGCCGGCACGATCGCGATGTGGGTTTCCGGCAGCAGGCCGGCCGATGCGTAAGTGTCGGGGCCGGACAGCAACACCAGCGACCCCGTTTCGGCGGTCGCGCAGAAGCAGCCGGTCAGGCCGACGAGATCACCGTCGCGCGGCTTGCGGCACTCGACCGACAGGCCTGCGCCGGCCCAGTCGAGATCGGCCAGCGTGCGCCATGCGACGGCCTGCGTCGGCAGACCATGAGCGGCAAGATAGCGGGCGGCGGCGGCGGGCACATCGGCCAGCGTCGCGACTTCGTCGACCGTGGTCGACAGGCGCCCCGCTTCGTCGACGAAAGCCGCGACGAGGTCGGCCGGCGCCGGCGGGCGCGGGCCCTCCGGATGACGGGCGAGATAGTCGGCGACGCCGTCGCGCTCCGCTGCATCGGGTTCGGCCGCGCGCCCCTGCGCCGCGCGGATGCGCGCGAGGATCTGGCGACGGGCAGCGGAAGTGTCCATGAACGGTCCTCGTGACGTTGGCGTGCAATACGTCGGATTATACCGGCCACCCCTGCCGCGACACACCTTCGGCCGAACGGCCGACGCCTACTTCGACGCGTCTTCGTCGACCGGCTGCGCGATGCCGAACACCTGCCGCAGGTACGCGAGATACGCCTTGTCGTCGCACATGCTCTTGCCCGGCGAATCGGACAGCTTCGCGACCGGCTGGCCGTTGCAGCGAACCATCTTGATCACGATCTGCAGCGGCACGTAGCCGAGATCGTTGGTGAGGTTGGTGCCGACGCCGAACGCGAGCTTGCAGCGGCCGCGGAACCGTTCGTACAGCTGCATGACCTTCGGGATGTCGAGCGCGTCCGAGAACACGAGCACCTTGGTGCGCGGGTCGCACCGGTTCGCCTCGTAATGGCGCAGCATCCGCTCGCCCCACTCGAACGGATCGCCCGAATCGTGGCGCGCACCGTCGAACAGTTTGCAGAAGTACATGTCGAAGTCGTTCAGGAACGCGTCCATCCCGTAGACGTCCGACAGCGCGATCCCGAGGTCGCCGCGATATTCCTTCGCCCACATCTCGAAGCCGTAGATCTGCGAGTCGCGCAGCCGCGGGCCGAGCGCCTGGCACGCCTGCAGGTATTCGTGCGCCATCGTGCCGAGCGGCGTGATGTCGTGCTTCATCGCGTACAGCACGTTGCTCGTGCCCGCGAACTGCGGGCCGAGCCCGTCACGCAGCGTGAGCGCGACTTCCTCGTGCCAGACCTTCGAGAAGCGCCGGCGCGTGCCGTAGTCGGCGATCTTGCAGTCGGCGAATTCGGGCTTCGCGCCGAGCAGCTTGATCTTCTCGCGCAGCCGCTCGCGCCCTTCGCGATAGTCGGGCTCGCGCTGCGTGTTGCGGAAATAGACTTCGTTGACGATCGCGAGCACCGGGATCTCGAACAGGATCGTATGCAGCCACGGCCCCTCGATCACGATGTCGATTTCGCCGTTGCCCTTCGGCGACGGCGTGATCGAGATGTACTTCTCGTTCAGGTGGAACAGCGCGAGGAAGTCGACGAAGTCGCTCTTGATGAAGCGCATCCGCCGCAGGTAGTCGAGTTCGACGTCGGCAAAGCGCAGCGAGCACAGGCCGCGCACCTCGTCGCGAATCTCGTCGATGTACGGCACGAGATCGACGCCGGGCGTGCGGCACCGGAAGCGGTATTCGACGTTTGCAGCCGGGAAGTGATGCAGGACGACCTGCATCATCGTGAACTTGTAGAGATCCGTGTCGAGCAGCGAAGTGATGATCATGATGACGGCAGCGCCAATATCGTGACCGGGCCCCGGCGCACCGCGCGCCGCCCGGTCTGTCGGTCATGTTACCCGAATGCGGGCCGGACCATCGTGAAACCGCCCCGCCGCCCGCCCTGCCGTATCGTGCCGGTGCCGGTATGCGGGTCCGTCTTGCGCACCCCATAAACTAATCACGAAACGATATAAGCCGGATAGCCGACCTCGTCATGCGGGTTTTGCGCTTCAGTTACAATGCCGCTTTTGGCGCAAACGCCACCCCATATATACCGCCAAGCAGGAGCGTTTTAATGACTCACGTTGTGACCGAAGGCTGCATCAAGTGCAAATACACGGATTGCGTGGATGTGTGCCCGGTGGATTGCTTCCGTGAAGGTCCCAACTTTCTCGCCATCGATCCGGACGAGTGCATCGACTGCGCCGTGTGCGTCGCCGAATGCCCGACCAATGCGATCTATGCCGAAGAAGACGTTCCGGGCGACCAGCAGCAGTTCACCGAGCTGAATGCCGAGCTGGCGAAGAATTGGCCGTCGATCACGAAGACCAAGCCGGCGCCGGCCGACGCGGACGAGTGGAAGGACGTGCAGGACAAGCTGCACCTGCTCGAGCGCTGATCGCGCGGCGGCCGCAAAAATTTTTATGCGCCGTGGCCCCAAAGTGTTGACAGGTTAGCGAACACTCCATACAATCTCGTTTCTCTGCTGTTGCTTGTTTGTTCCCCGATAGCTCAGTCGGTAGAGCGCCGGACTGTTAATCCGTAGGTCCCTGGTTCGAGCCCAGGTCGGGGAGCCAAAAACGCAAAAGCCCGTTGAAAGTGGACGGGTTTTTTGTTGGAAAACACAGCACGCAGATGTACCGATTTATTCCCCGATAGCTCAGTCGGTAGAGCGCCGGACTGTTAATCCGTAGGTCCCTGGTTCGAGCCCAGGTCGGGGAGCCAAATAGCGAAAGGCCCGTCATGCGACGGGCCTTTTGTTTTTCCGGCCACCGTTCCGTCTTTCTGCTTTTCGTGGCCCGGTCATGCGCATGCTAGAGTCTCTGTCCCGCATTCGCATCCGGTTCCGTCGATGAAGCATCGTCTCCTGCGCTCCGCGCCCCTCGCCCTCCTGCTCTCCGCCTTCGCCGCGGCACCGTTCGCGCATGCGGAGGAAGTCGGCAGCGTCAACACCCATTTCCGCGTCACGGGCTCCGACCGCGTGGTCGTCGAGGCCTATGACGATCCGGTCGTGACCGGCGTGACCTGCTACGTGTCGCGCGCCCGCACCGGCGGGATCAAGGGCACGCTCGGCGTGGCCGAGGACCCCAGCGAAGCGTCGATCGCGTGCCGACAGGTCGGCCCGATCAGCTTCAAGGAACCGGTCAAGCAGCAGGCCGACGTATTCAGCGAACGCATGTCGTTCATCTTCAAGACGCTGCACGTCGTGCGCGTGGTCGACAAGAAACGCAACACGATCGTCTATCTGACCTACAGCGACCGTATCGTCAGCGGCAGCCCGAAGAACGCCGTCACCGCGGTGCCGATGCCGGCCGGCACGACGATTCCGGTCAAGTAAGGCCGCACCCGCCGGGCGCGCGAGCGATACACTGTTGGTTCGACCGCTCGCGCCCGATCATGTCCTCCACCCGCCTCCCCGATTCCGCACGCTACTGGCGTACGCCGCTCGTGCCGGACGCGGATCTGCTCACGGCCACCTATCGCGATCACGCGTTCGCGCCCCACTGGCACGACGCGTACACGATCCCCGTGATTCTCGAAGGCGCGGAACGCTTCACCTATCGCGGCACCGGCTACGTCGCCGAAACGGGCACCGTGCCCGTGATCAATCCCGGTGAAGTGCATACGGGCTCGCGTGCCGCCGACGAAGGCTGGTGCTATCGCGTCAGCTACATGCCGGTCGAATTCATCCACGAACTCGCGAGGTCGATCGCGGGCCGCCCGCAGGAGGCGCCGTGGTTTGCCCCCGACGTGATCCGCGACGCCGATCTCGCGGCCCGGCTCACGCTCGCGCACCGGATGCTGGAAGCCGGCAGCGAGCGCGCGCGGTCGTCGCAGGCCGATGCGCCCGGACAGCCGGCCGGCAATCCGGCGGCCGGCGATTCGGCCACCGGTGCGCCGCGCATCTACGATCCGCTCGCCGCCGAAACCGCGATGCTCGACGCGCTGTCGACGCTGATCGTGCGTCACGCCGACGTGCGGCCGCAACCGGAGCCGCTCGCGGCCGACGAGCCTCGCGTCGACGTGATGCGCGAGCGGCTCGCCGCCGACCTGACGTCCACGGTGACGCTCGACGACGTCGCGCAGACGGTCGGCCTGTCGCCATTTCACGCGGCGCGCCTGTTCACACGCACGACCGGCATGCCGCCGCATGCGTGGCGCAACCAGCTGCGGCTGCAGCGTGCGCTGGCGCCGCTGCGTGCGGGCGTGCCCGTCGCCGATGTCGCCGCGGCCAGCGGCTTCGTCGACCAGAGCCACTTCACGCGGCATTTCAAACGGATGTTCGGCGTGCCGCCCGGGCGCTGGCAGGCAAGCTGACGCGCGGCATCCCGCCATCGCCGGCCGCGCCGCGCCCCGTGCCGGCCGGCACGTGAGCACCGGCCCCGCTCCGGCGGGCGCAAGAACATACAAGCCGGCTCGCCGCCGGCCCGCTATCCTCCCGCTCATGGAGGAGCGCTTCTTGAACAAGACACCCGCATCACCCCCGCGCCGCCCGCTCAACGAATGGCTCGACGGCGCGCGCGACACGATCCCGATGATGATCGGCGCCGCGCCGTTCGGCGTGATATTCGGCACGCTCGTCGGCGGCGGTCCGCTCGCCGCGTGGCACGGCGCACTGATGTCGCTCGCCGTGTTCGCGGGCTCCGCGCAATTCATCGCGCTCGGCCTGATCGCCGGCAGCGCCAGTTTCGTCGTCGTGCTCGCCACGACGCTGATCGTGAACCTGCGTCACCTGCTGTACAGCGCGACGCTCGCGCCCTATGTCGCCCACCTGCCGCTGCGCTGGCGCGCGACGCTCGGCGCGTTGATGACCGACGAGGTGTTCGCGGTCGCCTACGGCCACTACCGGCACTACCCGCCCGGTACGATCGGCCCCCACTACTTTTTCGGCTCCGGGCTCGCGATGTACCTGAACTGGCAGGTCTGGACGCTCGCGGGCATCGGCTTCGGCGCGGCGTTCCCGGGCCTGCAGTCGCTCGGCCTCGATTTCGCGATGGCGGCGACCTTCATCGCGATCGTCGTCCCGCAGCTCGGCACGCTGCGCTATTTCGCGGCGGCCGCCACGGCCGGCACGCTCGCGTACTTCTGGCAGAGCTGGCCGTACAAGCTCGGGCTGCTCGGCGCGGTCGCCGCCGGCGTCGCGATCGGCGTCGTGCTCACGCTGCGGCACGATCGCACGCGCGCCAACGCTCGTTCGGAGGCCGCATCGTGAGCTACGCGCTGTTGATCCTCGGGATGGCCGTCATCACGTATGCGATCCGCTCGACACTGTTCCTGTTCGGCGAGCGGCTGACGTTCCCGCCGCTCGTGCGAACCGCGCTCGCCTTCGTGCCGGTCACCGTGCTGACCGCGATCATCGTGCCGATGACCGTCTCGCCGCACGGCGGCACGGCCGAGCTGACCTGGCGCAATCCGCAGCTCGTCGGCGCACTCGCGGCCGTGCTCGTGTCAGCCGCGACCCGCCGCCCGCTCGTGACGATCGCGGCCGGGCTCGTGGTGTTCTTCCTGTGGCAAGGGGTCGTCCTCCCGCACTGGCCGGCTACCTGAGCGCACGCTCCATCGCGCGCGCTCAAGTTTCCGCCCGGTGCGCCGATATAGGAGAGGAAGACCCGCCACCGGCCCCGGCGCGCACCGGTCAGTCGACGCTGCGCCCGCCCCGGTGCGCCGTGCCGACGCCGGCTTGCGCGGGCCCCCCTCGAGACGATTCATGGGCCAGATCACCCTTTCCCTCAAGGACGACACGCTCGAGTCCCTGCGCAAGGACTACGACGCGTTCGTCCGCGTGTCGCTGAAACTCGACCCGCAATTCGCGACGCCGTCGTTCGAGGATTTCCTGCGCGCCAAGCTGCTCGACAACATGGTGCCGCTCACCGAGCACGCCGTGCAGCGGATGCTGCAGGGCGGCCAGTACGCGTGGGCCAAGCGCACGCTCGACAAGGAATTTCCGGACGTCGTCGCGATCCTGATGCGGCAGGCCGGCGAATTCGGCTTCGGCTTCGCGTCGCGCTCCGAATGGACGCCCGACGAACTCGCGAAGGCGTGCCGCGACTGGGCGAAGGCGATCGTCGCCGAAGCGCAGGGCGATGCGTCGCTGATCGACCCGCTCGCGTCGCAGATCAAGGGCGCCGCGCAGGACATCCAGACGCTCGAGGAACTGATGCAGACGCCTGCGTGGCGGCTCGCGGAATCGCTGCGACAGCGGATCTACGAGGCCAAGCTCGCGTGCGAGATGAGCGTCGGCAGCATTGCCCGCGACAAGCTCGGCGAACTGCGCGGACTGCTGAGGCTCGGGCTCGCGCACGGCTCGTTCCAGAAGCAGGAAGCGCAGCAGATCATGGAATACCTGCGGCTGCTGAAGCCGGAGATCTTCGTCGAGGAACCGTACGACGTCTTCGCGCGGCTCGCCGCATGGCTGCGCAGCGTGTTCACCCCTGCTGCCGTGCGGCCGCCGCAGGGGCAGGGACAAGGGCAAGGACAACGCCGGCCGTAAGCACGCGTCCCGCTGAACGCATCACCTGATGAAAATGGCCCGGTTCGCGCGAAGCGAACCGGGCCGCCGGATGATCGCCCGTCGCGACGCGCCGTCCGAAAACAGGCGTCGCGACAAGCGCCGGGCACCGCTTACTGCGTGGCGCCCTGGGCCGATGCACCGCCCTGCGCGCCGACCGATGCGCCGCCTTCGGTCGCGTCGTCGGCCTTCGCCTTGGCCGAACCCGCATGGCTCTTGGCCGACTTCGCCGCATGCTTCGTATGCTTCTTGGTCGAATGGACGGCCGACGACGTCGTATCCTTCGCGCCATCGGCTGCCGCGCCGACCGCATCGGTCGCACCGCCCGCCGCATTGCCCGACGCGTTCGCGCCGGCACCACCCTGCACGCCTGCACCGGCACCAGCGGCCGGCGTCTGCGCCTGCACGCCGGCACCGGCCGCGCCTTGCGCCGTCGTGCCCGTCTGGGCGAATGCGGCCGAAGTAGCGAAGGCCGTCAGCGCGGCACCGATCAGCATCGTACGAATCTTGGACATGGCAATTCTCCTCAAGAAGTTGTGCGTCCGGTCCGCAGCGATGCGGTCCGTCGCGTTCCCCGCCGCAACACGCAGCAGGTACGACAGAAGACCCGCGGCCCGCGCGGCCGGTTCGCGAATCTCTCAGACTGTTACCCACCGTTTCATTTGCTGACGAATCGCTCACAGTCCTTTACAACGTGCGCCAGCCGCCCACGCTCGCGTGCCGGCCCCTGGTGCCGTATGATGCGGAGCGTTTCCTCCCGCGCATCGCGCACCTTCCTCGTCATGCCCAATCTGGATTTCACGCTGACCGGCGAATACGTCGAGCTGCACAACCTTCTCAAGATCACCGGCCTCGCGGACAGCGGCGGCACCGCGAAGCTGATCGTCGCGTCCGGCGCCGTGAAAGTGGACGGCGCGGTCGAGCTGCGCAAGACCTGCAAGATCCGCGCGGGCCAGGTCGTGCTGCTCGGCGACACGCGCATCGCGGTACGCGAGGCGTAGCGCCCGCCGGGGTTCCCCCTGCCCGCGACATGGCCATCGGCGCACGCGTTCGACACGGTACGAATAAAGCCGTAAGCTAGCCGTCTCTCAAAATAAATACATATAGCGCGGGCCCGCACCCGCGCGAGCGCCCATTCCATGTCGCATTCCGGTCTTACGCGGACGGCCGCCGCGCCGCCGTCCCTGTCCAGTCATGCCGCCGATACCGCGCGCCTCGCCGCACCGCTCGCGATCGCGCAACTCTCCCAGATGGCGATGAGCGTCACCGACACGGTGCTGCTCGGTTCGCTCGGCCCCGATTCGCTCGCGGCAGGCGGGCTCGGCGCGAACTTCTTCTTCGTGATCGTGACGATCCTGCAAGGCGTGCTGTCGTCGGTCAGCGTGAGCGTCGCGCACGCGCGCGGCGCGCAGGCCGAGGACCGCGTGCCGCACATCTACTGGACGGGCTTCGCGCTGTCCGTGCTGCTCGCGATTCCGGCAATCGTCGCGCTGTCGCTGGCCGAACCGATCTTGCTGATGTTCCACGAGCCGCCGCTGCTCGCGCATCACGTCGGCGAATACACGGGCATCCTGCGCTACGCGGCGCTCGGCAGCCTGATCGGCGTCGGGCTGATGCGCGCGTTCCTGCCCGCGATCGGCGCCGCGCGTCGGCTCCTGTGGGTGTCGATCGGCGGCGTCGGCGTGAACGGCGTGCTGAACTACGGGCTGATCCACGGCGCATTCGGGCTGCCGCGCTTGGGCTTTCTCGGCTCGGCCGTCGCGACGACGATCACGATCTGGCTCACCGCGCTCGCCCTCATCTGGCTGCTGCACGGCCGGCAGCGCTTCCGCCATTTCGTGACCGCCGCGCGCCCGAAGCTGCCCGTGATGGGCGAGCTGATCGGCATAGGCTGGCCGGTGGCGATCACGTACGGGGTCGAATCGACGCTGTTCCTCGCCACCGGTCTCACGGTCGGCGTGCTGGGCGCGACGTCGCTCGCCGCGCACCAGATCGCGCTGAACGTCGCGTCGGTATCGTTCATGGTGCCGCTTGCGATCGGCCAGGCAGCCAACGTGCGCGTCGGCTACTGGATCGGCGCGGGCTCGCCCGTCGCCGCGCGGCACGCGGGCTTCGTCGCGCTGGCGCTCGGCGTCGGCTTCATGTCGCTGTCGGGCCTCGTGATGATCGTCGCGCCGCACACGATCGTCGGCCTGTACCTGCATCTCGACGATCCGGCCAACGCGGCCACGGTGTCACTCGCCGCGTCGCTGCTCGGCATCGCCGCGGTGTTCCAGATCGTCGACGGCATGCAGACCGTCGCGTCGGGTGCGCTGCGCGGCCTGAAGGACACGCGCATCCCGATGCTCGCCGCGACCTTTGGCTACTGGGGCATCGGCTTCCCGACCGGCTACTGGTTCGCGTTCCATGCGGGCCTGGGCGCGCGCGGCCTGTGGTGGGGACTCGCGGCCGGGCTCGCGAGCGTCGCCGCGCTGATGGCCTGGCGCTTTCACCGCAAGACCACTTCGCTGATCGCGACGGCCCGCTAGGGGCTGGTCGCGCTCGTCACGGGCTTGCGCCGTCCCCAGGCGCGACACGACGCGAAATCGCGACCGGCGCTATGCTTGTCGGTTGAACCCCTCGAGACGCCGCGCAAGCGGCGCGACTGCCTCACGATACGTCTGATTACGCCTGACGCCGCGCGACGACGCGCGGCCTTTCCCCTTTCCCGGAGGAGTGCATCATGAATGAAGCAGTTCGGATGGAACGCGACACGTTCGGCGAGATCGCCGTGCCGGCCGACCGGCTCTGGGGCGCGCAGACCGAGCGCTCGCTGCAGAATTTCCGGATCTCGACGGAGAAGCAGTCGCCCGAGCTGATCCACGCGCTCGCGATCGTCAAGCGCGCCGCGGCGGCCGTCAACCAGTCGCTCGGCGTGCTCGCCGACGACAAGGCGCACGCGATCATCGAAGCCGCCGACGAGATCATCGCCGGCAAGCATCCGCGCGAATTCCCGCTGGCGGTGTGGCAGACGGGCTCCGGCACGCAGACCAACATGAACCTCAACGAGGTGATCGCGAACCGCGCGAGCGAGCTGCTGGGCGGCGAGCGCGGCGAAGCGCGCAAGGTTCATCCGAACGACGACGTGAACCGCGGCCAGTCGTCGAACGACGTGTTCCCGACCGCGATGCACATCGCGGCCGCGTATGCGATCGTCAATCACCTGCTGCCGGCGCTGCGCACGCTGCGCGCGACGCTCGACGCGAAGTCGAAGGCGTTCGCCGACATCGTCAAGATCGGCCGCACCCACCTGCAGGACGCCACGCCGCTCACGCTCGGCCAGGAGTTCTCCGGCTACGTCGCGCAGCTCGACCAGGGCATCCGTCACGTCGAATCGGCGCTGCCGCACCTGTACGAACTCGCGCTCGGCGGCACCGCGGTCGGCACGGGGCTGAACGCGCATCCGGAGTTCGCGGTGCGCGTGGCCGACGAGATCGGCCGGCTCGCGAAGCTGCCGTTCGTGACGGCGCCGAGCAAGTTCGAGGTGATGGCGGCCGCCGACGCGCTGGTTTTCGCGCACGGCGCGCTGAAAACGGTCGCAGCCAGCCTGATGAAGATCGCGAACGACGTGCGCTGGCTCGCGAGCGGGCCGCGCTGCGGGCTCGGCGAGCTGTCGATTCCGGAAAACGAGCCGGGCAGCTCGATCATGCCGGGCAAGGTGAATCCGACGCAGTCGGAAGCCGTGACGATGCTGTGCTGCCAGGTGTTCGGCAACGACGTCGCGGTCAACGTCGGCGGCGCGAGCGGCAACTTCGAGCTGAACGTGTTCCGGCCGATGATCGCGCACAATGTGCTGCAGTCGGTGCGGCTGCTCGCCGACGGCGCGCAGAGCTTCAACGATCACTGCGCGGTGGGCATCGAGCCGAACCGCTCGCGCATCGACCTGTTGCTGAACGAATCGCTGATGCTCGTGACGGCGCTCAATCCGCACATCGGCTACGACAAGTCCGCGCAGATCGCGAAGAAGGCGCACAAGGAAGGCACGACGCTGAAGGCGGCCGCGCTCGCGCTCGGCTACCTGACCGAGGCGGAATTCGATGCATGGGTGCGCCCCGAGCAGATGATCGGGACGCGATAAAGGCAGGACGGCGGGCGCGGCGCGTCGAGCGCGGCGCCCGTCGCGCTCAGACCGCGCCCTTCGCGACCTCTTCCGGCTTCATCTCGACGATCTTGTCGAGCGCGGCCCGCACGTCGGCCGCATATTTCGCGAGCACCTTCTGCTCATCGGTTTCGGGCACGAACGGCGGCACCGGCACCGGGTTGCCGTTCTCGTCGACCGCGACGAACACGACGAGGCAGTCGGTCGTCTGGCGCAGCACGCCGCCCTTCGGATCGCCGGCGTGCACCGACACATGGATGTGCATGCTGGTCCGGCCCGTCGCGACGACGCGCGCCTTCAGCTCGACCAGATTGCCGACCAGGATCGGGCGCTGAAAACGGATGTTGCCGACGCTGACCGTCACGCAATAGCGGCTCGACCAGACGGCCGCGCACGCATACGCGACCTCGTCGATCCACTTCATCAGCGCGCCGCCATGCACCTTGCCGCCGAAGTTCACGGACGAAGGCTCGGCAAGGAAGCGGAATACGGTTTCGGTGCGGTCGAGGGCGGCCGGCACGGGGGACGGTTGGGGCATTGTTGTGGCTCCAGGCGGCAGGGGCGCTGTGATCGGGCCATTATACGTTGCACTGCGGCAACGCGGCGCGGCCAGCCCCGCGTGGCGGGGCTCCGGCGGCCATGCCGGCTCGCGCCCGAACCGGCGCCGGTCAGCGGCGCACCGTGATGCCCTGGTCGATCGTCCCGTACATCTCGATACTGCCGCCGCGCTCGCCGGTCGCACCCGCGCCACCCTGCGCACAGGCCGCGCAGATGAACGCGGCCGCCAACATGCAGAAAATCGTCTTCATCGTTGCATCGCGTCACATGCGGCGGCCCGTTGCCGCCGCGTCCGGCCATTCTACGCGTGGCCCGCGACGGCCCACGGTCCGGCCGGCCACGGCGTCAAAACCGCTGCATCCGACATTTCATCCGGAAGCGAAACATCGAATGCGCGCACGAACTACACTGCCTCTCATCCCGCTCGACGAGACACGACGATGACTGACCAAGACGACCACCATTTTCCGGGCCTGAGCCGCATCGGCGCACTGATCGCCGATCCGGGCCGCGCCGCGATGCTGTGGGTGCTGATGGACGGCAGCGCACGGCCGGCCGGCGAGCTGACGATGATCGCGGGGCTGTCGCCGTCCGCGGCCAGCGCGCACCTCGCGCGCCTGACCGAGGGCGGCCTGCTGGCCTTGGACGTGCGCGGCCGGCATCGCTACTACCGCATTGCGTCGGCCGACATCGCGGCCTCGCTCGAAGCGCTGGCGAACGTCGCCCGCGCGGCCGCGCCGCATCGCCCGGTTCCGCCGCCGTCGCGCGCGGTTCCGGCCGAACTGCGCTACGCACGTACCTGCTACGACCACATGGCCGGCGAACTCGCGGTACGCATCTTCGACGGTCTCACCGCGCGCGGCTGGCTGCTCGCCAACGGCGACGCGATCGACACCACCGAGCTCGGCACGCAGGCGCTCGCGCAATGGGGCATCGATGTCGCGCAGCAACGCGCGCGCCGACGCCGATTCGCGTGCGGCTGTCTCGACTGGAGCGAACGGCGCTCGCATCTCGGCGGCGCCCTCGGCGCGGCGCTGCTCGACAGCTTCTGCGCCCACGGCTGGATCGAACGCGCTGCCCGCCCGCGCGTGCTGCGCGTCACGGTGCCCGGGCAGCAGGTTTTCGACGCGTGGCTTACGTCCGCTTGACGCCGGCATTGCAGCTGCACGACAACGGCGCGCGATGGACAGGTTTTGTTACATCGCGTGCCATTCGATTTACAAAACACCGTGCCTTGAAACAGGCCAAGCGGATATCGTGAACTGGACGGCACGAATCGACGCGCCGCGATCACAACGATGACGCTCACCATGGCCCCCCTGTTCACGCTCAAGCGCACCGCCCGCTACACGCTGCTCGCGTTCGTCGCGCTGGCGGCGCTGCCGCCCGCCTTCGCGCAATCGGCCGATGCACCGGCGAATATGGCCGCGGCACGGCAACCGGGCGGCGATCCGCCCGGGCGCGTCGCGCGGCTCAATTACCTGTCGGGCGCCGTGACGACCGAACCGGCCGGCACCGACGCGTGGTCGTATGCGGCGGTGAACCGGCCGCTGACGACCGGCGACCAGCTGTGGAACGATGCCGGCGCGCGCTCGGAACTGCACATCGGCTCGACGGCGGTGCGGCTCGGCGAATCGACCAGCCTGTCGGTGCTGAACCTCGACGACACGACGACGCAATTGAAGGTGGGGCTCGGCACCGTGTCGACGCACGTGCGCGATCTGCCGGCCGGCGGATCGTACGAAATCGACACGCCGAACCTCGCGCTCGGCATCACGGGCCCCGGCGACTATCGCGTCGATGTCGCGCCGAACGGCGCGAGCACGACGGTGACGGTGCGCAGCGGCAGCGCGACCGTATACGGCAGCAACGGCCAGTATCCGCTGTCGCCCGGCCAGCAGGTCGTGTTCACCGGCACCGACCTGCAGGTCGCGCAGCAATCGCCCGCACCGGGCCCCGACGCGCTCGACCAGTGGGCCGCCAGCCGCGACGCGGCCGAAGCGCGCTCGGTGTCGGCCCGCTACGTGTCCCGCGACATTCCCGGCTACCAGGATCTCGATGCGAACGGCACGTGGCGCGAAACCCCGAATTACGGCGCGGTATGGGTGCCGAACGACACGCCGGCCGACTGGGCGCCGTACCACGACGGCCACTGGATCTGGCAGGCGCCGTGGGGCTGGACCTGGGTCGACGACGCCCCGTGGGGCTTCGCGCCGTATCACTACGGCCGCTGGGCGTACGTGGACGACAGCTGGGCATGGGTACCCGGCCCGATGGCAGTGAGCCAGCCGCCCGTCTATGCGCCGGCGCTCGTCGCGTTCGTGGGCGGCGGGGGCGGCGGCGGTTCCGACTGGAATGTGGCGCTGACGGTCGGCGGCGTCGCGGCGGCCGGCTGCGCATGGTTCGCCCTCGGGCCGGGCGAGCCGTGGCATCCCGGCTGGGGCGGCTGGAGCCCGCACTACTACGACCGCGTCAACCGCAACATCGTGGTGAACAACGTCAACGTGAACAAGACCGTGAACGTGACGAACATCACCAATATCACCAACATCAACAAGACGTACGTGAACTTCCGCGCGCCGCACGCGATCACGGCCGTGCCGGCCGCCGCGTTCGTGCACGGCCAGCCGGTCGCGCACTTCTCGCAGCACGTCGATCCGCAGCAATGGCGCAACGCGCACGTCACCCCGGGCACACCCGGCATCGCGCCGGTGCGCCAGAGCTTCACCGGCGGGCTGCGCAATGCCAGCTACCGTCCGCCGGCGGCGCTCGCGCAACACCCGTACGTCGCGACGCGCAATCCGGCCGTGCCGCCTGCGTATCGCGATCAGGCCGCCGCCCACCTCGCGCAGCAAGGCGGGCGCGTGCCGGGTGCCGGCGCGCCCGTCGTGAAGACGAACGTGCCGGCCGACTATACGGCTCGCCCGGTCCGCGTGCCGGGCAAGCCGGGCGGCGGCGCCTGGGCGATGCACAACGTGCAGCTCGTGAATCCGCACGGCCCCGTCGTCCAGCCGGCCCGCGCGCCGCGCGAGGGCCAGCCGGCCGGCGTGCAGGCCGGACGGCCGGGCGCACCGATGCCGGGCATGCCGAATGTCGCGCGGCCGGCGAACGGCGAAACGCCCAACGCACCGCGTTTCGACAACGGCGGCCCGCCGCGGGCGCCCGGCAACCCGATGCCGCATCAGGCATTCGCGGCCGGCAACGGCGTTCCGCATCCGCCCGAAGCGAACAACGCCCCGCGGGGGACCGGTAACGCGCACGCAGCCAACACGCCGTCGCCCGCGTGGATGCAGCCTCACACGCCGATGGAGCGTCAGCGCGCGGCTCCCCCCACCGCGCTGCACGCGGCAGGACAGAATGCGCTGCCGCCCGTGCGCAGCGCCGCGGTGCCGCATCCCGACGGCGTGCCGGCACCGCAGGGCGTACCGCCCGGCGGCCGCAACGAAGCGCCGCGCACGCTGCCGCAACCGCAGTCCGACCATACCGCGCAGATTCCGCAACCGCGTCCGCGCCCCGATTTCCCGACGCCGGCGCGCCATGCGCAGCCGCAACCGGAACGGGCCGCCCCCGCGCCGCAACCGCGTCCGGACTTCGCTCAACCCGCGCCGCATCGCGAAGTCGCGCCGCCGCGCGTGAACGAGTACCGTCCACCGGCACCAGCCGTCCATGACGTGCCGCGGCCGCAGCCGCAGGCGCCGCGTATGGAGCCGCGACCGCAGCCGCAGCCCGCCCCCCGCATGGAGCCGCGCCCGTCGATGCCGGCCCCCCGGATGGAACCACGGCCGCAGCCGGCGCCGCACGTCGAAGCGCCGCATCCGGGCAATCCGCCGCCGCAGGGCGGCCACGAGGAACGGCATCGCCAGTAAGTGCAGCAAACCTGAAACAAAAAGGCTCGACCGGCGAATACCGGTCGAGCCTTTTTACAGGATGCGAAGCGATGCAGCCGCGCGGCCCCGGCCGTGCGATCAGACCGCCATCGGCGCAGTCAACGGCTCATGGTGCCGATAGCCGACGAGCGAGAAATCGGACGGCTCGACCTGCTCCAGCCATTCCGGCGCATAGACGCCCGTCTTCGCGTACTCGGGCACGCGCTCGGCAATCTCGAGCCGCGGGCTTTCGTACGGCTCGCGCGTGAGCTGCTGCTGCAGCATGTCGAGCTGGTTCTCGTAGATGTGCGCGTCGCCGATGAAATACGTGAACCAGCGCGGCGTATAGCCCGTCAGCCGACCGACGAGCGACAGCAGCGCGGCCCCTTCCGTCAGGTTGAACGGCGTGCCGAGGCCGACGTCATTGCTGCGGATGTACAGGCACAGCGAGATCTCGCGCTTCGTCGCGTTCGGCAGGAACTGGTACAGCAGATGGCACGCGGGCAGCGCGATCTGGTCGAGCACGGCCGGATTCCACGCGTGAAACAGGATGCGGCGATCGGACGGGTTCTCCATGATCGTGTCCAGGCACTGGCGCAGCTGGTCGATCGCCTTGTACAGCAGCACCTTCGGCGCGCCGTCTTCGTCGAAACGCGTGACGATCCGGAAGCCGCGGCGCGTCGCATCGGCGATCTGCGCGTCGGCGTTCGCATCGAGCACCTTGTAGCCCGGCCACTGGCGCCATTGCACGCCATATACGTCGCCCAGATCGTCGACGCCCTGGCGATACGGGTTCGCGAGCCACTGCGCGTTCTCGTTCGCGTTCGCATCCCACACCTTGCAGCCGAGCGCGCGGAAATCGGCCGCGCTGCGCGACGCGCGCAGGAAGCCGACCAGCTCGCCGATCGCGGACTTGAACGCGAGCTTCTTGGTCGTCACGGCCGGGAAGCCTTGCTGCAGGTCGAAGCGCAGCATCGCGCCCGGCATGCTGATGGTGCGGATTCCCGTGCGGTTCTCCTGCCAGGTGCCGGTATCGAGAATGGTACGAACGAGATCGAGATACTGTTTCATGCGGGTTCCTTCGGCCGCGAGGGGCGGCCGTACCCGCCAATTTTAGCAAGCGTGACGCGGAAGCTCCGGCAACGGCGCCGAAAACCCTCCCAGCGTGTCGCCGCGGTCGCGCATGCCGTGCGCGCACATCAGCCGGTAGAGCGTGACGCGCGACACGCCGAGCTCACGCGCGGCATCGGCAAAACGGCCGCGATGGCGCAGCAGCGCCTGCTCGATCGCCTGCCGCTCGGCCGCCTCGCGAGCCTCCAGCAGCGATACCGGCGCGAGCATTGCATAGTCGTTCAGTTCGAGATCGGCCGCGGTGATCATCCGGCCTTCCGACATCACGATCGCGCGGCGCACGCGGTTGATCAGCTCGCGCACGTTGCCCGGCCACGAATAGCCGTACAGCGACGCGACCGCGTCAGGCGAAAAACCGCGCAGGCGGCGATGCGCATCGCCCTTGAAGCGCTCGAGCATGTGACGCGCGAGCACCTCGATGTCCTTGCCGCGCGCGCGCAACGGCGGCTCCTCGATCTTCAGCACGCACAGCCGGTGAAACAGATCCTCGCGGAAGCGCCCTTCGCGCAGCGCCGCTTCCATGTCCACGTGCGTCGCGCAAATCACGCGTACGTCGACCGGCACCGACACGTGCGCGCCGAGCCGCTCGATCTTGCCTTCCTGCAGGAAGCGCAACAGGCTCGCCTGGCTTTCGAGCGGCAAATCGCCGATCTCGTCGAGAAACAGCGTGCCGCCGTTGGCGGCCTCGACGCGGCCGATCTTGCGCTGGTTCGCGCCGGTGAACGCGCCGCGTTCATAGCCGAACAGTTCGGCCTGCAGCAGCGTCGACGGTATCGCCCCGCAATTGATCGCGATGAACGGCGCCTGCGCGCGCGACGAACGCTCGTGAATCGCGACCGCCGTCAACTCCTTGCCCGTGCCCGACTCGCCGGAGATGAACACCGGCGCGTCGGTCGCCGCGACACGGCGGATCGTCCGGAACAGCCCGAGCATCGCATCGCAGGTGCCGACCATCTCGCCTTCGCTGCGCCCGGCGCCGACGGGCGGCGCAACGGGATCGGTCAGGGCGACCATGCCGTGCGCATGACCGACGGTCTCGACGATCCGCGCCGTTTCGTACGGCATCGTCACGTAGTCGAAGCAATAGTCGCGAATGAGATGGCGCAGCGTCGCGTCCTGCAACTGGCCGCGCCGCGTCGCCGCGATCCAGCCGATGTGCTGGATGCTCAGGCAGGATTCGAGTTCGCGCAGGTCCGACGGCTTGAAGCCCGGCGAGAAATCGAGCAGGCCGGCGGTTGCCACGCCGTGCTGCACGACGCGCCGCACATCGCGCACGGTCTCGGCGAGATCGACGCGCCAGCCGCATTCGTCGAAATGGCCGCGCAACGCGTCGTTCGGTTCGCGCGAATAGTAGATCACGTGCCGCTGATCGGCTCCCATATCCTCACCCCGTTCATCAACCGTCTAACGATTGCCGCACACGTAGGTCACGTGCAAAAGGATCGAATCGGGTCAGCCAGAGGTGGCTCGATTCGCCATGCCGATGCGCGGCAACGACAAGGCCTCGCATGATGGCGCTTATCTCGCGTCCAATAATTTTTGACAAGACAACTTGGTTATAGGCACCGAATACGACAAACCCGTTTCAGTACCGACGGCGATGCGGCCCAATCGCTCGAGAGGTCGACGCAGGTCAATCATCTGCACATAGCGCATGCGCAGAAGGACTCCGTCATCAACACACGCGCCGATTTTCATCCTTGAAGCGTGTCGATTGAATCAGCAGTATTCCCGAGCCCCATCGTTTCAGGCCTGAAACATTTTCAGGCGTTTTCGGCCACCATTCGCAACACTCGAGCGCGAATCGCAATGACGGCAATGGTCCCGGTACGGTGGCATGTATTTCGCTGAATACGGAAACGACCGGAGACAGTCGCCATGCGAAAACATCTTTTACTTTCTTTCGTGCCGATGACGCTCGCGCTCTCGGCCGCCGGCCCGCCTGCACCGGCATGCGCGGATGAAGGCATGCAGCCGGATCGCACCGTGCTGCTCGCCGGAAGCACGCCGCGCGTCGTGCAAGCCAACGGGTTCGGTATCGTGGCCGTGTCGGCGCCGCAACCGTTGCCGGCCGCCCAGGCCTCCGTGACGCTGTGGGACGAACTCCCGCCGCCGCCCCTGTTGCCGATGCCGCTACCGGCGCCGCAATCGGGCGACATCCGGCATGCTCTGGAAGGCAACGCGCGAGGCAATACGCATCCCTGAATATTCGCCGCCTCAATTCAATCAGGATGACATATTGAACTGACGATCCGGTCGAACGGGATGCCATCGAGCGGAACCGGTATCGCCGATTTCGCGGCATAAAACGTTTTTGTGCTCCGTCCCCCGGCGGGCACTCTTTTTATTCGGACGGTCGTCGCGACGCGAGGCATCACGCGTCGCGACGCACGGCGCATCGCACAAGAAGCGCCGACGCCCATGTGGATGCGGGAAATCCGGTGCGCGCCACCGTTCCGGTAAAATCGGCCCCATTCCGTTTCCCCTCTTCCCCGACCTTCATGACGACGTTGACCCTGATCGTCGCGCGTGCCCGCAACGGCATCATCGGCCGCGACAACCAGTTGCCCTGGAAACTTCCCGAGGATCTCGCGTTCTTCAAGCGCACGACGATGGGCGCGCCGATCGTGATGGGCCGCAAGACCCACGAGTCGATCGGCCGGCCGCTGCCGGGCCGCCGCAACATCGTCGTCACGCGCGACGCCACGCGCCGTTTCGAAGGCTGCGACACGGTCACGTCGCTCGCCGATGCGCTGGCGCTCGCCGCGCGCGACGGGGTGCCCGAGGCATTCCTGATCGGCGGTGCACAACTCTATGCGGAAGGTCTCATGCTCGCCGACAAGCTGATCGTCACCGAGATCGACGCCGACTTCGACGGCGACGCATCGTTCCCGGCGCCCGATGCCGCACACTGGCAGGAAGTCTCGCGCGACGCGCATCAGGCTGCCGCGCCCAACACGTTCGGCTATGCGTTCGTCGTCTACACGCGCAAGCGCGACTGACGACTTCTTCGCACGATGAAAAAAGCCCGACCGGCTCGCGCCGGTCGGGCTTTGTCGTTTCCTGGCGGCCTGCGCCGCGTGCGGCTTACTGCCCTGCGATCGTCATCTGCTCGATCAGCACCGAGCCGGTTTCCTTCGTGCCGCGCACGAGCGAATCCGCACCGATCGCGACGATATGGCGGAACATCTCCTGCAGCGTGCTGGCAACGGTGATTTCCTCGACCGGATACTGGATCACGCCGTTCTCCACCCAGAAGCCCGCCGCGCCGCGCGAATAGTCGCCCGTCACGTAGTTCACGCCCTGCCCCATCAGCTCGGTCAGCAGCAGACCCGTGCCGAGCTTCTTCAGCATCGCGTCGAAATCGTCGCCCGCCTGCGTGTTCGAGCTGCGCAGCGCGAGGTTGTGCGAGCCGCCCGCGTTGCCGGTGGTTTGCGTGCCGAGCTTGCGTGCCGAATAGGTCGACAGGAAATAGCCTTCGACGACGCCGTCCTTCACGACGCTGCGCGCCCGCGTGCGCACGCCTTCCTCGTCGAACGGCGCGCTGCCCATCGCGCGCGGCACGTGCGGATCCTCGACGACCTGGATGTGCGGCGCGAACACCGGCTTGCCGAGGCTGTCGACGAGGAACGACGTCTTGCGATACAGCGCACCGCCGCTCACCGCCTGCACGAATGCGCCGAGCAGGCCGGCCGCGAGCGGCGCCTCGAACAGCACGGGCACCTTGCGCGTGTCGAGACGGCGCGCGCCCATCCGCGCAAGCGCGCGTTCGGCCGCGTAACGGCCCACCGCTTCGGGCGCGGCGAGATCGATCGCGCTGCGCTTCGACGAATACCAGTCGTCGCGCTGCATGTGACGGCCGCTACCCGCGATCGGCGCGCATGCGATGTAGTGGCGCGAGTACGGATAGCCGGCGAGGAAGCCGCGCGACGTCGCCAGCACGAACTGCGAGTGCTGCGCCGACACGCTCGCGCCTTCCGAATTGCGGATCTGCGGGCTGACCGCGAACGCGGCATCTTCCGCGCGGCGGGCGAGCTCGACGGCCTCGTCGGCGCTCAGCGCCCACGGGTGGTACAGATCGAGGTCGCGCGGGTCGGTTTCGAGCAGCTCGGCCTCGGCGAGGCCGGCCGCTTCGTCCTCGGCCGTGAAGCGCGCGATGTTGTACGCGGCGGCGACGGTATCCTTGATCGCGGCCGGCGAGAAGTCCGACGTGCTCGCGTTGCCGCGCTTCTTGCCGATGAACACGGTGACGCCGACCATCTTGTCGCGGTTGTGCTCGATCGTTTCGACTTCGCCGCGGCGCACCGACACCGACAGGCCGTCGCCCTCGGAGATTTCGGTCGCGGCGTCGGTCGCGCCGAGCGCCTTCGCATGGCGAAGGATGTCCGACGCGATTTCCTTGAGCTGGTCCTGCGTGTGCGGGAAATAGCGCGCTTGTACGTCGAGATTGGCTGCCATCGTCTTGGTATCCGGTGGCGGGCGGGCGCCCGCATGGTCAAAATGTTGCGTATCCCGCGATCATAGCAAGGTCCGGGGCCGGACACAGACAAGCTTGGGGTGTCCGCGCCGCGATACAATGCCGCCCATGACACGCAAAACCCGAATCCAGCCGATCGAGCCTGTCGCCGAAGAAGACGACAACGGCTACGATCGCCCCAGCAAATCCCAGTTGAAGCGCGAAATGCACGAGCTGCAGGTGCTCGGTCAGGCGCTCGTCGACCTGCCGAAAGACGCACTGAAGCGCATGCCGATGCCCGAAAGTCTCGGGGACGCCGTGCGCGAGGCCCGCCGGATCACCGATCACGAAGGCAAGCGCCGCCAGCTTCAGTACGTCGGCCGCGTGATGCGCTCGCTGACCGACGACGAAACGGCCGCGCTGCGCACCGCGCTCGACGCGCAACGCGGCGTGAACAAGGCCGCCACCGCCCGCCTGCACTGGATCGAGCGCACGCGCGAGCAACTGCTCGCGAGCGACGACGCGCTGACCGAATTCCTGCGCCAGCACCCCGACGCCGACATCCAGGAAGGCCGCACGCTGATCCGCAACGCGCGCAAGGAAGCGCAGCAAGGCAAGCCGCCGCGCTATTTCCGCGAGCTGTTCCAGTGGATCAAGGCCGCAGGCGGCGCGTCCGACAGCGACGACGAAGCGGCCGACGACGCCGGAGACGACCATGACGACGAAGCGTAACCATCCGGACGAGCTCGTGGTCGGCCTCGTGTCGATCAGCGACCGCGCGAGTACGGGGGTCTACGAAGACAAGGGCATTCCGGCGCTGCAGGAATGGCTCGCCGGCACGCTGGTTTCGCCGTGGCGCGCCGAAACGCGCCTGATCCAGGACGACGCGCCGACGATCTCGGCCACGCTGACCGAACTCGTCGACGTCGCCGGCTGCGACCTCGTGCTGACGACGGGCGGCACCGGCCCCGCGCGCCGCGACGTGACGCCCGAGGCCACGCTGGCCGTGGCGACGAAGGAAATGCCGGGATTCGGCGAACAGATGCGGCAGATCAGCCTGAATTTCGTGCCGACCGCGATCCTGTCACGGCAGGTCGCGGTGATCCGCGAAACGGCCGACCATGCGGCGCTGATCATCAACCTGCCCGGCCAGCCGAAGTCGATCCGGGAAACGCTCGAAGGGCTGCGCGATGCCGACGGCAAGTCGACCGTGCCCGGCATCTTCGCCGCGGTGCCGTACTGCATCGACCTGATCGGCGGCCCGTATATCGAGACCGACGCCGCGGTGGTCGCGGCGTTCCGGCCGAAAAGCGCGCGGCGCTGAGCGTTGGCCGAGCGCGGCGCGCGTGCCGGCCCGCTCAGGCGGCCGGCGCGGACTCGCCTGCCGACACCGACGCGGCCGGAATCAGGAAATGCTCGCGGTAGTACTTCAGCTCGTCGATCGACTCGTGGATGTCCGCGAGCGCCGTGTGCATCGCCCGCTTCTGGAAACCCTTGTAGATGGCCGGCTGCCAGCGGCGGCACAGCTCCTTGAGCGTGCTGACGTCGAGGTTACGGTAGTGGAAGAATCGCTCGAATTCCGGCATCCAGCGCGCCATGAAGCGGCGGTCCTGGCAAATCGAGTTGCCGCACATCGGCGACTTGCCGGGCGACACGTACTGCGCGAGGAACGCCTGCAACTGCGCGGCGGCTTCCGCCTCGGTCACGGTCGATGCGCGCACGCGGTCGATCAGGCCCGAGCGGCCGTGCGTCGACTTGTTCCAGTCGTCCATCTTCGCGAGCGTCTCGTCGCTCTGGTGGATCGCGAACACCGGGCCCTCGACGGCGATGTCGAGCGTGGAATTGGTCACGACGACCGCGATCTCGATGATGCGGTCGTTATCCGGGTCGAGGCCCGTCATCTCCATGTCGAGCCAGACGAGGTTCAACTCGTTGCGCACGAGCGCGGGCTGGCTGGCGGAAGCGGCGGTATCGGTCATGATTCATCCTGGCAAATGGCGGACCGGGCCTCGCCGATGCAGCGCCGCCCGGGCGGCCGGCATCGCATCAGCGGGGCCGGTCCGCAAGAACATATAATTCTCGCATAGAACCCTTTGGCGCCTTCGATGTCACCCTTTTCGTTCACCCTGCTGTTCGCGATCGCCGTACTCGCGATGGTCGTCACCAAGCTGTGGCTCGCGTCGCGGCAGATCCGCTTCGTCGCCGCGCACCGCAACGGCGTGCCCGCGCAATTCAGCGCCACCATCCCGCTGACCGCCCACCAGCGCGCGGCCGACTACACGGTCGAGCGCACCCGGCTGACGATGCTCGAGATCGTCGTCAGCGCGGCCGTGCTGGTCGGCCTCACGCTGCTCGGCGGCGTCGGCGCGCTCGACACACTGCTGACCGGCTGGCTTGGCCGCGGCTACGGGCAGCAGGTCGCGCTGGTCGCCGCGGTGCTCGTGATCACGGGCGTGATCGACGTGCCGTTCGAGTATTACCGCCAGTTCGGCATCGAGCAGCGTTTCGGCTTCAACCGGATGACGAAGCGGCTGTTCTTCACCGACATGCTGAAGAATTCGCTGCTCGGCGCCGTGCTCGGCCTGCCGCTGCTGTTCGTCGTGCTGTGGCTGATGAACCAGGCCGGCAGCCTGTGGTGGCTGTGGACCTGGATCGTGTGGGTCGCGTTCCAGATGCTCGTGCTGCTGATCTACCCGACCTTCATCGCGCCGCTTTTCAACAAGTTCGAGCCGCTGAAGGACGACGCGCTGCGCGCGCGCATCGAGTCGCTGATGAAGCGCTGCGGTTTCGCGGCGAAGGGGCTGTTCGTAATGGACGGCAGCCGCCGCTCCGCGCACGGCAACGCGTATTTCACGGGCTTCGGCGCCTCGAAGCGGATCGTGTTCTTCGACACGCTGCTCGCGCGCCTGTCCGGCCAGGAAATCGAAGCCGTACTCGCGCACGAACTCGGCCACTTCAAGCGCCGCCACGTGATGAAGCGGATGCTCGTGTCGTTCGTGCTGAGCCTCGTGCTGCTCGCGCTGCTCGGCTGGCTCGCGCAACGCACGTGGTTCTACACGGGGCTCGGCGTCACGCCGTCGCTCGACACCAGCAACGCGGGCGCGGCGCTCATCCTGTTCTTCCTCGCGATTCCGGTATTCCTGTTCTTCGCGACGCCGTTCAGCAGCCTCACGTCGCGCAAGCACGAATTCGAGGCCGACGCGTTCGCGGCCAGCCAGACCGACGCGCAGGATCTCGTCAGCGCGCTCGTGAAACTCTACGAGGACAACGCGTCGACGCTGACGCCCGACCCCGTCTACACGGCTTTCTACTACTCGCATCCGCCCGCCTCGCAGCGGATCGACCGCCTGCTGCAGCACGCATGAGCCGGCCGACTTCCCGCAAGCCGGCCCCGCGCGCATCGGGCGCGCAACGGGCCGAAGGCCGCGTGATCGCGGCGCACGGCCGCCACTACATCGTCGCCCCCGACGACGGCGGCCCGATGCTGCAATGCTTCCCGCGCGGCAAGAAGAGCGACATCGCGGTCGGCGACCGCGTCGCATACGAACTCGCGTCGGCCGACCAGGGCGTGATCGTGGAGATCGGCGAACGGCGCAACCTGCTGTACCGCTCCGACCAGTTCAAGTCGAAGCTGTTCGCGGCGAACCTCGACCAGTTGCTGATCGTGCTCGCGACCGAGCCCTATTTCAGCGAGGATCTGCTCGGCCGTGCGCTGATCGCCGCCGAAGCGAACGAGCTGAAGCCGCTCGTCGTGCTGAACAAGATCGACGTCGAGGCCGCGCTGCCGGTCGCGCGAGAGCGTCTTGCGCCGTACCGCGCGCTCGGCTACGACGTGCTCGAGCTGTCGGTGAAAGGTGCGCCGGACGATGCACGCGCGCAGTTGATGCCGCACCTGGCCGGCCATTCGACGATCCTGCTCGGCCAGTCCGGGATGGGCAAATCGACGCTCGTGAACCTGCTCGTGCCCGACGCCGAAGCCGCAACCCGCGAGATTTCGGCCGCGCTCAACAGCGGCCGTCACACGACGACGTTCACGCGCCTGTACCCGCTGGAAGGCGGCGGTGCACTGATCGATTCGCCGGGCTTCCAGGAATTCGGCCTCTACCACTTGACGGAAGGCCGCCTCGAACGCGCGTTTCCGGAATTCCGGCCGCTGCTCGCGGACTGCCGTTTCTATAATTGTCATCATCTGCACGAGCCCGGCTGCGCGATCCTCGAAGCCGTCGCCGACGGCCGCATCGCGCCGTCGCGGCACGCGCTGTACGCGCAGCTCGTGCACGAGGCGAGCCAGATCGTCCGCTGACCGCGCGACGTGTGCGACGGCCGGCGCCACGCGGGCCGGCCTTCATCGACAGGAGCCGCGATGCGTTTCAAGGCACCCGACCTCGCGACCGCGCAGCATTGGGCCAACGTGCTCCAGGTAGCCGGCATCGGTTGCGAGCTGCACAACTGCTACGCGACCGGCGCGCTCGGCGGCCTGCCCGCCGATGCATGCACGCCCGAACTGTGGCTCGACGACGAACGTGACGACGCGCTTGCCCGCCGGCTGCTCGATGCCGCGTCGCACGGCCCGTCGGCGGGCGCGGCGCCCTGGCGCTGCCGGCAATGCGGCGAAGCGCTCGAAGCGCAATTCACCGCGTGCTGGCAATGCGGCGCCGTGCGCGACCCGCTCGATGACTGAACGCACTATCCTGGCGCACAGCGAAAAGGCCGGCATCGAGCCGGCCTTTTCATTTCGTCGCGCGCTGCGCTAGCGCGTCACGATACCCAGACGGCCAGCGTCAGCATCAACAGCAGGATCATCCACAGAATCACCGCTCGCCATACGAGACCAACCGCCGACTGCAGCGTGCGCGGCGTGCAATCGTCACCAACCGTCAACGGACCGCTGTCACCGACCGCCAGCGCATCGAGGCTCGACGGTTCCGCGAGCGGCCCCGCGAGACGCGCGCCGAGCGCCCCGCTGCCGGCGGCCAGCAGTACGCCGTCGTTCGGGTCGGGCCACTGGCGTGTATGGTTGCGCCACGCGTAGATCGCATCCTCGAAATTGCCGACGATCGCGAAACCGAGCGCCGTCAGTCGGGACGGAATCCAGTCGATCACGAAGAACGCGCGCTGCGCGAACGTCGAGAACGCGGCCGTGCGGTCCTCGCCCGGCGTCGACCAGCTGCGCGCGAGGTATTCGGAAATCCGGTACAGCACGGCGCCGGCCGGGCCGAGCGGCAGCACGTACCAGAAGAACACGCCGAAGACGTGGCGATGCGACGCGACGACCGCATGGATCAGCGTATGGCGGACGATTTCACCGACCGGCATGTCGACCGTGTCGATACCCGTCCACTCGTGCAGGATTTCGCGCGCGCGCGGTACGTCGTCGTTGTTGAGCGCGAGATGGATATCGGTGAAGTAGTGGCTGAACTGACGGAAGCCGAGCGTGAAATACACGACGGCGACGTTCCACAGGAACGCGAGCACGAAGCTCACCTTGTACAGCAGGAAATAGATCAGCGCGACGATCAGCACCCACGGCAGCACGACCGCGAGCCATGCGAGAAGCCCGTGTTTCTGCTTGCCGGCGTCGAGGCCATGCGCGACGGTTTCCGCATGAAACTGGAACAGCGCGAACACCGGATTGCTCGGCGACAACGCGCGGACCTGTTCGATGATGAGAGCGAGGAGAACCGAAAAGAAAGTCATGCGTGGCGCCGTCTTCGGAGTTATGTCATTTTTTGCATAACGATAGCACAGCGTCAGCCGCGCATGGCTGCCGGTGCGGTGGCCCGACGGCAGCTCGCACGCGCCAGCCGGCACGCCCGCCTAGCCGGCGGCCAAGAAGCGATACAGATTGCGAAACATGGCGGCAGTTGCGCCCCAGATGAAGTAATGCCCGTCCGGCTCGCCGTTCGGATAGGGCATGGCAAAAAAACGACGCTCGCCGCCTTCCCACCGGAACACGCGGACCTGATGGTTCGCGGGATTCATCACGAACGCGAGCGGCACTTCGAAAATCTCGGCGACTTCGAAGGTGTCGGCCTGTACGGTGAACGGCGGATGCACGAGGCCGACGACCGGCGTCACGCAGAAACCCGTGCCGGTCAGGTAGTCGGGCAGCACACCGAGAATCTCGACGCGTTCGGCGTCCAGTCCGATCTCTTCCTTCGCCTCGCGCAGTGCGGTGGCTGTCGCATCGCGGTCGAACGGCTCGCGACGGCCGCCGGGAAAACTGATTTGCCCGGCGTGGTCGTTCAGGTGATCGGCGCGCTGCGTCAGCAGCACGGTGAGGCCCGACTCGCGGACGACGAGCGGCACGAGAACGGCCGCGCTACGCGGATCGACGCCCTCCTGCAGCCTCGCCTCGCCGGGCTCGACGCTCCATTCGAGCGTACGCGCGAAACGTTCGCGCAGGCCGGACGGCGTCAGCAACCGGGAATCGATGACAGGCAGGCCGGCACCGGTGCCTTCGACCGGCAAGACTTCGGGATCGATGATGGGGCGGCGATTCAATGGGGCTCTCGGGTTCGTGTCGTATCGAGCATATTGTCGCGCCAGAATGAAAAAAGCACCCGGCTGGGTGCTTTTTCCTTACAGCTCTTACTCTTGGGAAGCTGCTGCGGCGCGATCCTTCGACACCAGCTTTTCCTTGATACGAGCCGACTTGCCCGAACGCTCGCGCAGGTAGTACAGCTTCGCACGACGCACATCACCGCGACGCTTCACGACGATGCTTGCCAGCAGCGGCGAGTACGTCTGGAACGTACGCTCGACGCCTTCGCCCGACGAGATCTTGCGGACGATGAAGTTCGAGTTCAGACCACGATTGCGAATCGCGATCACGACGCCTTCGTAAGCCTGAACGCGCTTGCGGTTACCTTCAACCACGTTCACGTTCACGATCACCGTGTCGCCCGGGGCGAAATCGGGGATGGTCTTGCCGGCGAGCGCGCGCTCGATTTCTTCCTGCTCAAGTTTTGCGATCAGATTCATTACTGACTCCTTATGCCATCGTGTCGGCGTTGACACCCGCCTGCTTGCAGGCCTGGCCCCGATAGAGGATGGATTCACATCAGGCGCCGCACACGCATGTACGGCACCGCCAATTCCCGCTCGCGCAGCCGCCTCAGGAGGCGTCCTTCGCTTCGCGTGCGAGGTTCGCGAGCCAGGCCTCGTCGGCCCGGCTCAACAACTTTTCGCGGCGCGCCCGGACGATCAGGTCCGGCCGCTTCCGCAACGTATTCCTCAATGCTTCCTGGCGCCGCCACTTCTCGATCTCGGCATGATGCCCGCCGAGCAGCACGTCCGGCACGCGTACACCGTCGTATTCCTCGGGGCGCGTGTAGTGCGGACAATCGAGCAGGCCATCGGCGAAGCTGTCCTGCACGGCCGACAACGAATCGTTCAGCACGCCGGGCAGCAACCGCACGACTGCATCCATCATTGCCATCGCCGGCAGCTCGCCGCCCGACAGCACGAAATCGCCGAGGCTGATTTCCTCGTCGACGCAACGGTCGAGCAGGCGCTGGTCGATCGCTTCGTAGCGACCGCACAGCACGACGACGCCGGGTTCCTGCGCCATCCGCACCGCGCGATCGTGCGTGAGCGGCGCGCCTTGCGGCGACATCATCACGACGCGCGTGCTCGCGATGCCCTGCTCCGCCTGCGCCGCTTTCGCGGCGTCGATTGCAGCTTCGAGCGGCCTGGCCAGCATCACCATGCCCGGACCACCGCCGTACGGACGATCGTCGACCGTGCGGTAGTTGTCCGTCGTGAAATCACGCGGGTTCCAGGTGCGCAACCCGAAGCGCCCCTGCTTGACGGCCCGGCTGGTGATTCCCCAGTCGGTCAGTGCACGGAACATCTCGGGAAAGAGCGTGACGACGTCGAACTGCACCGCGCTCTCGGTAACCTGGTTCATTTCAGTAATCGGCTTCCCAGTCGACGACGATGCGACGCGCCGCCTGATCCACCGTTTTGACGTAGACACCGACGAACGGAATCAACCGCTCGTCGGTGGTCGGCTGACCGTCTTTGCCGGTTGCCGGATACTCGACACGCATGATCGAATGCACGCCGTTGTCGATCATCCCGCTCACCTTCCCGAGCGCCACCGATTGCTCGTTGACGACCTCGAGACCGATCAGGTCGACCCAATAGAATTCGTCCGCGGCGAGTGCCGGGAAATCTTCCCGGCGCACGAACACGCGAAAACCGCGCATGGACAGCGCAGCATCGCGGTCGCTGACGCCCGCAGGTTGCGCAACGACAGTGTCGCTGTGCGTCTTCGACTGCATGATGCGGACGGAAAGCCGCTCCGCACCGCGCTCCAGCCACCAGCGACGCGCGTTGAGCAGCGCGTCGCCGCCGCGACCGGCATCGGCATGCGTCGCCACCTTGACCCAGCCCTTCAGGCCGTAGGCGTCGACCACCGCTCCGACCTCGACGGCATCGTCGGGCCAGGCCTGCGTCGCTTCGGGACTACCTTGTTCGGCAGCCTGACCGGCGTTCGCGACCGAGTCGCGCTCGACCGGCTTGCGGACGAATGCGCCGAATGACGCACGCCCGCGCCTTGCATTACCGGAATCGTGACCCGCCATCAATGCACCTCACAGCCGGCACGACCGGCACACCGTGCCATGTTAGGCAGCCGGTTGCGCCTTTTGCGCTTCCTTCACGAGACGCTGGACGGTCGGCGACAGTTGCGCGCCAACGCCTTGCCAGTACGTCAGGCGATCCTGAGCGATACGCAGCGATTCGCCCTTCGTGGCGACCGGGTTGTAGAAGCCGACGCGCTCGATGAAGCGGCCGTCACGACGGTTGCGCGAATCGGTAGCAACGATGTTGTAGAACGGGCGCTTCTTCGAGCCGCCACGAGCCAGACGGATGATAACCATATGATGTCCTTCGGGAAAACCGGGTTCGAAACTACTGAAACACGCGATTATAGCCGGAAACCAGAGGTACAACAAACACTTACGCGTAAAAAACCGCGGACGGCCCGTCCGCCGGGCATACAATCGTCGTGTCCAGGACGTTCCCGACCGTCATGCCGCCCCTTCGCGCCGCCCCGATGCGCCGCGCCCAGCGCCAAGTCGCAGCGCTGCTGGCCGGCCTTGCCTGCCTCGCGTCCGCATCGGCGTTTGCCGCGCCGCTGCCGGTGAACGAACTCGTCGTACCGCCCGGCTTCCATATAGACGTGCTGACCGACGCCGTCCCGGCCGCGCGCGAAATGGCGTGGTCGCCACGCGGCATCCTGTATGTCGGCTCGCGGGACGGCCGCGTCCACGCGTTCGTCATGCACGAGGGCCGGATCAATGCGCACTATGTCGTCGCGTTCGGGCTCGACCTGCCCGTCGGCGTCGCCTACCGCGACGGCGCCCTCTATATATCCGCCGTCTCGCGCATCCTGCGCCTCGATCATATCGACGACCGGCTCGCAAAACCGCCCGCCCCCGTCGTCGTGACCGACGCGCTGCCGACCGACCACCATCACGGCTGGAAATTCATCGCGTTCGGCCCCGACGGCAAGCTGTACGTGCCGACCGGCGCGCCGTGCAATGTCTGCCTCCCCGATCGCAATCGCTACGCGATCATCGCGCGGATGAATGCCGACGGCAGCGGACGCGAAGTGGTCGCCCGCGGCATACGCAATACGGTCGGCTTTGCATGGCACCCGGAGTCGGGCGAGCTGTGGTTCACCGACAACGGGCGCGACATGATGGGCGACGACGTACCAGACGACAAGCTGAACCGCACGCCGCGCGCCGGCCTCGATTTCGGCTTTCCATACTGCCACGGCGGCGATACGCCCGACCCCGAATTCGGCAGCGCCGACGTCTGCCGACGTTACGTGCCGCCCGTCCTGAAACTCGGCGCGCACGTCGCGGCGCTCGGGATGCGCTTCTACACCGGGCCGATGTTTCCGGCGTCGTATCGCAATAATGTCTTCATTGCCGAACACGGCTCGTGGAACCGCAGCACGAAGGTCGGCTACCGCGTGATGCGCGTGGTCGTCTCGGCGAACGGCAGCCACGCTCAGCAGACGCCGTTCGTCACGGGCTGGCTGCGGCCCGACGGCACGGTATGGGGACGCCCGGCCGATGTATTGCCGCTGCCGGACGGATCGCTGCTCGTCAGCGACGATTACGCGGGCGCGATCTACCGCGTGACTTATGCGGCACCTTGACGCAGCCGAGGGGTGACCGGGCCCGACCGGGCATCGTAGAATGCGTGCCGGGCCGCGCGCCCGCGCCGGCCTGCCGGCCCCGCCCATGCCAACGACAACACGCCGCCATCCATGTCCAGCAGCACCGCATCGCCCCGCCGCTTCCGCTCCAAGACGCTCACCGCCGCCCTCGCGTTCCTGCTCGGGTCGATCGGCGCACACCGCTTCTATCTGTACGGTTTCCGCGACGTATACGGCTGGGCCCACTTGCTCGCCACGATCGTCGGCATCCCGGGCTTCCTGCTGCTCGCCGCCACCCAGCGCAGCGCCGGCCTCGGCTGGTGGCTCGCGGTACCCGGCGCCATCTCGCTGCTGGCGGCGTTTCTCGCCGCACTCGTCTACGGGCTGCGTCCCGACGAAAAATGGGATGCGCAATTCAACGCGGACACCGGCAAGCACAGCAAGTCGGGCTGGACCGTGATCTTCGTCGTGATCTTCTCCTTGCTGATCGGCGCGTTCCTGTTGATGACCGCGCTCGCGCTGTCGTTCCAGACATACTTCGAATCGCAGGTCGAAGCAGCCAAGCAGATTTCGCAGTAAGCACGACCAATACGGTCGATACGGCTCGCCGGCAACTGCGTTGCCTGCCGGTCAGAACAGGTTCAACTGCATGTCGTCGCGCGACTTCGCGCCGGCTGCACGAACCGCGACACGCGGCGCCGGCACCGCAGCGGCCGGCGCACCGCTGAACCGCGACAGATCGAGAATGCCGTTCGTGCGTTCGTTCAACCCGAGCCGCTTGACCGCCTGACGGAAGCGCTGCCGCAACAGGTCGGCCCAGATCCCCTCCCCCTTCATCCGTTTCGAGAAATCCGAGTCGTAATCCTTGCCGCCGCGCATGTCGCGCACGCGGTTCATCACGCGCTCCGCACGATCGGGAAAATGCGCGGCAAGCCACTGCTTGAACAGCGGCGCAACCTCCCACGGCAACCTCAGGATGATGTAGCTCGCATGCGTCGCGCCGGCTTCCGCGCAGGCCTCCAGCACGCGCTCCATGTCGGGCTCGGTCACGAACGGGATCACCGGTGCGATGCTCACGCCGACCGGCACGCCCGCATCGCGCAGCGCGCGGATCGTGCGCAACCGCCGCGCCGGGGTGGCCGCGCGCGGCTCGAGCGTGCGCGCGAGCTCGGCATCAAGCGTCGTGATCGTGACCGCCGCCATCACCTGCCCGCGTTCGGCCATCGGCGCGAGCAGGTCGAGATCGCGCTCGATCAGCGACGACTTCGTGATCGCCGCGAACGGCAGCCCGCGATCGTGCATCACCTGGATCACGCTGCGCGTGATGCGCAGGTCGCGCTCGACCGGCTGGTACGCGTCGGTATTGACGCCGAGCGCGATCGGCTCCGGCACGTAGCGCTTGCGCGAAATCTCGCGCTCGAGCAGTTCGGCCGCGTTCACCTTCGCGTAGATGCGGCTTTCGAAATCGAGCCCCGGCGACAGCCCGAGGTAGCTGTGCGTCGGCCGCGCGAAGCAGTAGATACAACCGTGCTCGCAGCCGCGATACGGATTGAGCGACACGCTGAACGGAATATCGGGCGACTGGTTACGCGTCAGGATGCTCTTCGCCCGCTCCTCGAATACCTGCGTGCGCAGCGGCGCGGGGAAATCGGCGTCATCGGACGCGTGCGTCCAGCCGTCGTCCACGGCTTCGCGCTGCGCGAGCTCATACCGCCCCTGCAGGTTATCGACCGCACCGCGCCCCTTGCGGGGCACGGGCGGCGCTATCGGAAATTCGTTGTCGGACCGATCGTCCATGTGCCCACCCATTCGCCTGCACCCAATACTGTACATTTATACAGTATTGGGTGCAGCATGCCAAGGGCGGCATAAAGGGCCCGACGACGAGCCGCGGGCGCGTCACTCGCCGACGGCGATCGTCAACGTTTCCTTGATTTCCTCCATCACGACATAGCTCTTCGACTGCACGGCGCCGGGCAACTGCAGCAGGATGTCGCCCAGCAGTTTCCGGTAGTCGGCCATCTCGCCGATCCGCGCCTTGATCAGATAGTCGAAATCGCCGGAGACGAGATGACATTCGAGCACCTCGTCGATCTTCATCACTTCCCGGCGGAATTGCTCGAACATGTTGCCGCCCTTGTGGCCGAGCGTGATCTCGACGAACACCAGCAGCGCGGCCCCCAACTGGCCCGGATCGACCCGCGCGTGATAGCCGGTGATCACGCCGTCGCGCTCCATGCGCCTCACGCGCTCGATGCACGGCGTGACGGTCAGGCCGACCTGTTCCGCGAGGTCTTTCATCGCCATCCGGCCGTCGTCCTGGAGCAGTTTCAGGATGCGCCGGTCGAGCTTGTCGAGCGAGCGTACGGGCTGACGTTGCGTTCTCATTTGTTTATGCTGAAAACCAGAAAAATACAATAACAAAAACTGCACATTCGACAATACCATAGCGCAAAAAACTAGATCAGCTAGAGGTTACACGGAGCCGCAGGTGCGCCCGGCCTCGACCTGATTCCTTCGATCTGGAGCAGCTATGCGAGTCGTCATTCTGGGCAGCGGTGTAGTGGGCGTGGCAAGCGCGTATTACCTTGCGCGCGCCGGCCATGAAGTCACGGTGATCGACCGGGAAGCCGGCCCGGCGCTGGAGACGAGTTTCGCGAACGCAGGCCAGATCTCGCCCGGCTATGCGGCGCCGTGGGCCGCGCCCGGCGTGCCGCTGAAGGCCGTCAAATGGATGTTCGAAAAGCACGCGCCGCTCGCGATCCGCCTCGACGGCACGCGCTTCCAGCTCCAGTGGATGGTTCAGATGCTGCGCAACTGCACGGCCGAGCGCTATGCAGTCAACAAGGGCCGGATGGTCCGTCTCGCCGAATACAGCCGCGACTGCCTGCAGGCGCTGCGCGCCGATACCGGCATCCAGTACGAAGGCCGCACGGGCGGCACGCTGCAACTGTTCCGCACGCAGCAGCAGCTCGACGGCGCGGCGAAGGACATCGCCGTGCTGCAGGAAGCGAACGTGCCGTTCGAACTGCTGTCGCCGGCTGAACTGAAGCATGCCGAACCGGCGCTCGCCGCCGTCTCGCACAAGCTGACGGGCGGCCTGCGCCTGCCGGGCGACGAAACGGGCGATTGCCAGCTGTTCACGACGCGCCTCGCCGCGCTCGCCGAATCGCTCGGCGTCAAGTTCCGCTACAACACGCCGATCGATGCGCTCGCGATCGCGGGCGGCAAGATCGCCGGCGTGCAGTGCGGCAGCGAGACGGTGCGCGCGGATGCGTACGTCGTCGCGCTCGGCTCGTACTCGACGAACTTCATCTCGAACCTGATGAAGATCCCCGTCTATCCGCTGAAGGGCTATTCGATCACCGCGCCGATCGTCGACGCAGCGGCCGCGCCCGTATCGACCGTGCTCGACGAGACCTACAAGATCGCGATCACGCGCTTCGACCAACGCATCCGCGTCGGCGGCATGGCGGAAATCGTCGGCTTCGACAAGACGCTGCGCGCGGCGCGCCGCGAGACGCTCGAAATGTGCGTAAACGACCTGTTCCCGGGCGGCGGCGACACGTCGAAGGCCACGTTCTGGACGGGCCTGCGCCCGATGACGCCGGACGGCACGCCGATCGTCGGCCGCACGCCGGTGTCGAACCTGTTCCTGAACACCGGCCACGGCACGCTCGGCTGGACGATGTCGTGCGGCTCCGGCCAACTGCTCGCCGACCTGATCTCCGGGAAGAAGCCGGCGATCCAGGCCGACGACCTGTCGGTGCATCGTTACCTGAAGGACGCGCCCGGCCAGACGCGCCCGGCCTACGCGTAAATCGGAACGGCCCGCGGCGGTGCGGGCTCGTTGCATCAGCGAAAAAGGCGCCCTCGGGCGCTTTTTTCGTTTCGGCGACTGCGCGTGCGAGCGCCCGCTCGGCACGAGGCTTCGGTCGACTTGTGCATGGCGCTTGTCGCGCGTCGGGCGAATCGACGCTATCGAACGGACGTACGTGCGCGACGATGCGTTCCGCACGGCACGGGGCGACCGCGGATCGTCCGGGCGAACGACGCCCGCGCCCCTTCAGGCGATGACACAACAAAAAGGGGCGCTCATTGCGCCCCTCGTGCTACATGCTTACCGCCGAAGCGTCACGCCGCATCAGCCGAGCTCGGTCACGAGCTCCGGCACGAGCGAGAACAGATCGCCGACGAGGCCGTAATCGGCCACGCTGAAGATCGGCGCTTCCGGGTCCTTGTTGATCGCGACGATCACCTTCGAATCCTTCATGCCGGCCAGATGCTGGATCGCACCCGAGATGCCGACCGCGATGTACAGCTGCGGCGCGACGATCTTGCCGGTCTGGCCGACCTGGTAGTCGTTCGGCACGTAGCCGGCGTCGACTGCCGCGCGCGATGCGCCGAGCGCCGCCGACAACTTGTCGGCCAGCGGCTCCAGCACCTTCGTGTAGTTTTCGCCGCTGCCCAGACCACGGCCGCCCGACACGATGATGCTCGCCGACGTCAGTTCCGGACGGTCCAGCTTCGTCACTTCACGGCTCACGAACTGCGACTTGCCGGCGTCTGCCGCTGCTTCGATCTTGTCGACCGATGCGCTGCCGCCTTCCGCTGCCACCGGATCGAAACCGGTCGCACGCACCGTGATGACCTTGATCGGATCGCTCGACTGCACCGTCGCGATCGCGTTGCCCGCGTAGATCGGGCGCTCGAACGTGTCGGCCGAATCGACTGCCGTGATGTCCGAGATCTGCGCGACGTCCAGCTTCGCGGCGATGCGCGGCGCGATGTTCTTGCCGTAAGCCGTGGCCGGCGCGAGGATGTGCGAGTAGTCCTTCGCGATGTTCAGCGCGGTCGCTTCGACGTTTTCCGCCAGGCCTTCGGCCAGTTGCGGCGCGTCGGCCAGCAGCACCTTCGAGACACCTGCGATCTTCGCTGCCGCGTCGGCAGCCGCTTGCGCGTTGTGGCCCGCGACCAGCACGTGGATGTCGCCGCCGATCTTCGCGGCCGCCGCCACCGTGTTCAACGTCGCGGCCTTGATCGACGCGTTGTCGTGTTCTGCAATCACCAGAATCGTCATTTCTTTCCGCTCCCTCTTACAGCACCTTGGCTTCGGTCTTCAGCTTCTCGACCAGCGTCTTCACGTCCGGCACCTTCACGCCGGCTGCGCGCTTCGGCGGCTCGACCACCTTCAGCGTCTTCAGACGCGGTGCGACGTCCACACCGAGGTCTTCCGGCTTCACGGTTTCCAGCGGCTTCTTCTTCGCCTTCATGATGTTCGGCAGCGTCACGTAGCGCGGCTCGTTCAGGCGCAGGTCGGTCGTCACGACCGCCGGCAGCGTCAGCGACAGCGTTTCCGCGCCGCCGTCGACTTCGCGTGCCACCGTTGCCTTGCCGTCGGCCACCGTCACCTTCGACGCGAACGTCGCTTGCGGCAGGCCTGCCAGCGCGGCCAGCATCTGGCCCGTCTGGTTCGAATCGTCGTCGATCGCCTGCTTGCCGAGGATCACCAGCTGCGGCTGTTCCTTGTCGACCAGCGCTTTCAGGATCTTCGCGACGGCCAGCGGCTCGACGCTGTCGTTCGACTCGACGAGGATCGCACGATCCGCGCCGATCGCAAGCGCCGTGCGCAGCGTTTCCTGCGCTTGCGTGACGCCCACCGACACCGCGATCACTTCGGTCGCGACGCCTGCTTCCTTGAGGCGCACCGCTTCTTCAACGGCGATTTCGTCGAACGGGTTCATCGACATCTTCACGTTCGCGATGTCGACGCCCGTGTTGTCCGACTTCACGCGGACCTTCACGTTGTAATCGACCACTCTTTTCACTGGCACCAGGATTTTCATGCACACGCTCCAAAGTTACGAATACGACCAGAGGCCATTTTATAGCGAGGCCTCATGACTGCGCGGCCAGGCGGACCCAACCATGATGGTTGTCGAGGATACCGCTTCTTGGCGACGCGCCAATGATAGCGAACGGTCGTTCTATTTTAAAAGAGAAAAAACCCGGACGCAAAGCCCGGGTTTTCGATCATCGACTCTAATCCCGCCGGGCGTCCCGTGCTCCGCCCCGTTACCAGGCGGCGATGACCGCGCCGCCGAACTTGCCTTCGATGAACTGCTTCACGTCGGCCGAGTGATATGCCGCAATCAGCTTGGCGACCCACGGCTTGTTCCGGTCCGCCTCACGGATCGCGAGGATGTTCGCGTACGGGCCGCTCGGGCCCTCGATCGCGATCGCGTCCTGCTTCGGTTTCAACCCCGCTTCCATCGCGTAATTGGTATTGATCGCGGCCGCGTCGACGTCGCCGAGCGAGCGCGGAATCTGCGCGGCATCGAGTTCGACGATCTTCAGCTTGCGCGGATTGTCGACGATATCGAGCGGCGTCGCTTTCAGCCCCGCATCCGCGCGCAGCTTCAGCAGCCCCTGCTTCTGCAGCAACAGCAGCGCGCGGCCGCCGTTGGTCGGATCGTTCGGGACCGCGACGCGCGCGCCCGGCTTCAGTTCGGCCAGCGACTTCACGCGCTTCGAGTAGATGCCCATCGGGAACGTGACGGTATCGGCAACCTTGATCAGCTTGTAGCCGCGATCCTTCACCTGCGCCTGCAGATACGGATCGTGCTGGTAGCTGTTCGCGTCGAGGTCGCCCGACGCGAGCGCGGCGTTCGGCTGCACGTAATCGGAGAATTCGACGATGCGGATCTCCAGGCCGTCCTTCGCCGCGACCTTCTTCACCACTTCCATGATCTGCGCGTGCGGGCCGCCCGTCACGCCGACCTTGATGGTTTCGGCCTGGGCATGCGCGCCCGCGAACAGCGCGGCCGCGCCCAGCGCCGCCGCGAATTTCAGCATGAAGCGTCGTTGCATCGTTTCTCCCCTGTCGGATCGGTTTGGTCTTATTTGTGGCTCAACCGGCGCACCAGCCAGTCGCCGAACGATTGCACGATCTGCACGAACACGATCAGGATCGCGACGACCGTCCACATCACTTCCGGCAGATAGCGCTGGTAACCGTAACGGATACCGAGATCGCCGAGGCCGCCGCCGCCGATCGCGCCCGCCATCGCCGAATAGCCGACCAGCGACACGAACGTGATCGTCAGGCCCGCGACGATGCCCGGCAGCGATTCGGGCAACAACACCTTGAAGACGATCTGCGACGTGGTCGCGCCCATCGATTGCGCGGCCTCGATCAATCCGCGGTCGACCTCGCGCAGCGCCGTTTCGACGAGACGCGCGATGAACGGCGCGGACGCGAGCGTCAGCGGCACGACCGCCGCGGCCGTGCCGATCGACGAACCGGTGACGAGCCGCGTGAACGGGATCACCGCGACCAGCAGGATGATGAACGGCGTCGAACGGACCGCATTCACGATGCCGCCGAGCACGCGATTCACCGCGAGGTTCTGCAGCACGCCCTGGCGATCGGTCAGGTAGAGCAGCACGCCGAGCGGCAGGCCGACGAGCGCGCCGACCGCCCCGGAGATGCCGACCATGATCAGCGTCTCCCAGAACGACTGCACGAACATATCGAACATCTCACTCAACATACGAAAGCTCCTCTACCACCACACCTTGCTCGCGCAGGAACGCGAGCGCCTGCCCGACCTTGCCCGGCTCGCCGCCCGCGAGCACCGCGAGCGAACCGAATGCCTGCCCCTGGATCTCGTCGATCTGGCCATGCAGGATGTTGAAATCGAGTTCATACCGGCGGATCGTCTCCGACAGGATCGGCTGGTCGACCCCCGAGCCCGTGAACGCGAGCCGCAGCAGATGCCCGCGGCCCGTCTTCAACCGCTCGGCCACGCGCGCCTTCAGCGCGGGCGGCAGTTCCTGCGCGATCACGTCGCCGATCAGCGCACGCGTCACTTCGTGATGCGGCTGCAGGAACACGTCGATCACGCGGCCTTCCTCGACCACGCGCCCGGCATCGAGCACCGCGACGCGGTCGCAGACCTGCTTGATCACTTCCATCTGGTGCGTGATCAACACGATCGTCAGGCCGAGCTCGCGATTGATGCGTTTCAGCAGGTCGAGAATCGAACGCGTGGTTTCGGGATCGAGCGCGGACGTCGCTTCGTCCGACAGCAGCACCTTCGGCTGGCTCGCCAGCGCGCGGGCGATGCCGACGCGCTGCTTCTGCCCGCCGCTGATCTGCGACGGATAGCGATCCTTCTGCGCGGACAGCCCGACCAGATCGAGCAGCGGCAGCACGGCGGCCTCGATGTCGGCACGGCTCGCGCCGGCCAGTTCCAGCGGCAGCGCGACGTTGTCGAACACCGTGCGCGACGACAGCAGGTTGAAGTGCTGGAAGATCATGCCGATCTCGCGGCGCGCTTCGCGCAGCGCGCCGGCCGACAGCAGCGTCAGATCGCGCCCGCCGACGACGACATTGCCTTCGGTCGGCCGCGTGAGCAGGTTGATGGTGCGCACGAGCGTGCTCTTGCCGGCGCCGCTTCGGCCGATGATGCCGAACACCTCGCCTTGCGGGATCGTCAGGTTGACGTTGTGCAGCGCTTCAACCCAGCCGCCCGGGCCGGGGAAACGCTGCGAGAGATTGCGTAATTCGATCATGTAAACAAAACGGCGGCCGGCCGGCGAGATGGCCCGCCAGTCGGCCGCCGATGCATCTGGAATAGCCGGCGATTTTACCGCAAACCCCTCATTCCCCTTAATAATCGATTTCGATCTTTTCATAACCAGACGAAATTAGAGGGGCGCTGCCGGGCCCGCGCGGGAGGGGCGCGACTATGATCGCGAAACGCAGACCAACGAACAGGAGACCCGCCAGATGAGCGCCACCACCACACCGGCCGCCGTGCCCGCCACCGCCGGATCGGCGCCCGCGCCGCGGATGGGTCGGTTGCGTACCGCGGACGGGCTCGAACTGGCGTCGTACCGCTGGCCGGCAAGCGACGGCACCGTGCCGCCGCGCGCGACGATCGCGCTGGTGCACGGCCTCGCCGAGCACGCGGGCCGCTATGCCACGCTCGCCGGCCGGCTGAACGCGGCCGGCATCGACGTGCTGGCGGTCGACCTGCGCGGGCATGGCCAGTCGCCCGGCAAGCGCGTGTGGGTCGAGCGTTTCGGCGACTACCTGAACGATGCGGAGGCGCTGGTCGCCGAAGCCGCGCGCGGCGCGGCGCCGCTCTTCCTGATGGGGCACAGCATGGGCGGCGCGGTCGCCGCGCTCTACGCGATCGAACGCGCGCCGGCTCGCGGCCACGCGCTGGCGGGCCTCGTGCTGTCGAGCCCGGCGCTGGCACCCGGGCGCGACGTGCCGCGCTGGATGCTTGCGCTCAGCCGCATCATCAGCCGTGTGTGGCCCACTTTCCCCGCGATCAGGATCGATGCGGCCCTGCTGTCGCGCGATCCAGCCATCGTCGCGGCCAATCGCGCCGATCCGCTCGTGCATCACGGCGCGGTGCCCGCACGCACCGGCGCGGAGATTCTCGACGCGATGACGCGCATCGAAAACGGCCGCGGCGCGCTGCGCGTGCCGGTGCTCGTCTATCACGGCACCGAGGACAAGCTCACCGAACCCGACGGCAGCCGCGCGTTCGGCGCGCGTGTCGGTTCGCCCGACCGTACGCTGACGCTGTACGAAGGCGGCTTCCATGAAACGATGAACGATCTCGAACGCGACCGCGTGATCGACGCGCTGATCGCGTGGATTCACGCGCGCGTGCCGGCGCGCTGAGCGCGCCCGGCCCGGCCGGTCGAGCGGGAATCAGATCCCGGCCAGCACGCGCAGGTGCGCGACGACGCTGCGCCCGAGCGCGGACAGGTTGTAGCCGCCCTCGAGGCAGCTGACGATGCGGCCCTGCGCATGCCGGCGCGCGACGTCGACGATCTGGGCGGTCAGCCATTCGAAGTCGGCCTCGACGAGGCCGAGATTGCCGATGTCGTCCTCGCGATGCGCATCGAACCCGGCCGACACGAACAGCATCTGCGGCTTGAACGCATCGAGGCGCGGCAGCCAGAACATGTCGACGGCTTCGCGGATCGCCATCCCGTTGCTGCGCGCGGGCATCGGCAGGTTGACCATGTTCGGCGCCTGATGATCGACGCCCGAGAACGGATACAGCGGATGCTGGAAGAAGCTGCACATCAGCACGCGCTCGTCGTTCGCGAACGCCGCCTCGGTGCCGTTGCCGTGGTGCACGTCGAAATCGATGATCGCGACACGCTCGATGCCGTGTACGTCGAGTGCATGCCGCGCGGCGATCGCGACGTTGTTGAAGAAGCAGAAGCCCATCGCGCGCGCGGGTTCCGCATGGTGACCGGGTGGACGGACGCCGCAGAACGCATTCGCATAGCGGCCTTCGATCACCGCGTCGGTCGCCGCGATCGCGGCGCCGGCCGCGCGCAGCGCCGCGCGCCACGTGTCGCGATTCATCAGCGTATCGGGATCGATCTCGACGTGACCGTCGACCGGCGTCATGCTCCGGATGTAGTCGATGTGCGCCTGCGTATGCACGCGACCCAGCGCGACCTCGCTCGCGAATGGCGCGGTTTCGTGCACGATCAGGTCGTCGATGCGGCTCGCAATCAGTTGATCCTGGATCGCCGACAAGCGGGCCGGGCATTCCGGATGCCATTCCCCCATCTCGTGCAGCATGCAGTCGGGGTGCGTGTAGAAAGCGGTTGCCATAAGCTGTCGTCCGCGGCGCACGGTGCGCCGCAGGTCTCCGTCAATGATGTCCATCGTCTGCCGCGAATTCGCCGCTAACTTACCACAACGGGGGCCGGCTTCGGCCCGAGGCGCCGGATGCGTCGGGTATACTGCGCCGAACACAATCGCCCTGTCCGCCCGCTTCGACATGAATTCCAGCAAGCCCGCCGCCCTTCTTTCCGCGCTGTTCCGTGTTCGCGCTCCGCTCGTCGTCGCTGCCATCGCCGCGGCCCTCGGCACCGCGCCTGCCGTCGCACAAACGCAGCCGGCGAAGCCTGCAGGCACGCTCGTCGCCCAGGCCCAGCCGCAGCAGCCGACGCCGCAAGGCCAGACCTTCGAAGAGGAAATCGTTCCACAGCGTTACGCGAGCAACGCGAAGGTCGATGCATTCATCGACGAGATGGTGAGCCGCAACGGCTTCGATTCGGCGAGCCTGCATGCGCTGTTCTCGCGCATCAGCTACTCGGCGACGGCCGTCAAGCTCGTGAGGCCGGCCCCGACGCCCTCGGTCAAGAACTGGCGCGTCTATCGCTCGCGCTTCATCGAACCGATCCGCATCAACGCGGGCGTGAAGTTCTGGAAGGCGAACCAGGCGGCGCTGCAGCGCGCGTCCGAGCAGTTCGGCGTGCCGCCCGAGGTGATCGTCGGCATCATCGGCGTCGAAACCATCTATGGCCGCTACATGGGCAATTTCCGCGTGCTGGACGCGCTGACGACGCTAACATTCGACTACCCGGACACGCCGAATCGCGACAGCCGCCAGGCCACCTTCCGCAAGAACCTCGAAGACTTCCTGGTCTGGACCCGCGACAACCAGCTCGACCCGACCACCGTGCTCGGCTCGTACACCGGCGCGATCGGGATTCCGCAGTTCCTGCCGAGCAGCATCCGCGAATATGCGGTCGACTTCGACGGCACGGGCCACGTCGATCTGCGCAGCAGTCCTGTCGATGCGATCGGCAGCGTCGCGAACTACCTGAAGCAGCACGGCTGGGAAACCGACCGACCGGTGGTCTGGCAGATCACGCCGGACACGGGCAGTCTGGGCATCGCACAGGCCGCCGCCGACGGCCAGCCCGAACCGCACTGGGCGCTGTCGCAACTGCTGCGCGCCGGCATGACGCTGAACGAGCCGACGGTC
Source organism: Burkholderia sp. E168m15 (assembly GCF_016586105.1). Taxonomy (NCBI): domain Bacteria; kingdom Pseudomonadati; phylum Pseudomonadota; class Betaproteobacteria; order Burkholderiales; family Burkholderiaceae; genus Burkholderia; species Burkholderia sp. E168m15. The sequence goes on along the minus strand of NZ_BCPO01000029.1, from coordinate 37,238 downwards.
AACATCACGACCGAAGCCGGCACGCCGGTGACGGTCGTCGACCTGCCGACGCCGGGGCGTGCGACCGAATATATGCTCGGCCTGAAGAACTTCTATGTGTTGACGCGCTACAACCGCAGTTTCTTCTACGCACTCACCGTGTACCAGCTCGGCGAAGCCGTGAAGGCGCAGATGGAAGCCAGTGGCGCGCTGCCACCCGCCGCTGCCGACGAGCAGCCGCAGTAAGCGCTGGCCGCCCAAAGAAAAAGCGCCGCAGAAGCGGCGCTTTTTTTATCGATGCGCGCCTCGCGCACCGATCTCGCTCAGGCGGGAAACACACCCGTGGACAGATAGCGGTCGCCACGATCGCAAACGATGAACACGATCGTCGCATTCTCGACCTGACGCGCGATACGCATCGCGACTTCGCATGCGCCGCCCGACGAAATGCCCGCGAAAATGCCTTCGACCGCCGCGAGCCGGCGCGTCATCGTTTCCGACGCAGCCTGGCTCACGCTCTCGACGCGGTCGACACGGCTGCGATCGAAGATGGTCGGCATGTACGCTTCCGGCCATTTGCGGATGCCCGGAATACGCGAGCCGTCTTCCGGCTGCGCACCGACGATCTCGATCGCCGGATTCTGTTCCTTCAGATAGCGCGACGTGCCCATGATGGTGCCCGTCGTGCCCATGGCGGACACGAAGTGCGTGATGCGCCCTTCGGTATCGCGCCAGATCTCCGGCCCCGTTGCTTCGTAGTGCGCGACGGGATTGTCGGGGTTGCCGAACTGGTCGAGGATCACGCCCTTGCCTTCACGCTGCATCTGCTCCGCGAGGTCGCGCGCCAGCTCCATCCCGCCCTTCACCGGCGTCAGGATGATCTCGGCACCATAAGCGGCCATGCTCTGGCGGCGCTCGACCGACAGATCCTCCGGCATGATCAGCACCATCTTGTAGCCGCGGATCGCCGCGGCCATCGCGAGCGCGATGCCCGTGTTGCCGCTCGTCGCCTCGATCAGCGTATCGCCCGGCTTGATGCGCCCGCGCGCCTCGGCCTTGCTGATCATCGACAGCGCCGGGCGATCCTTCACGGAGCCGGCCGGATTGTTGCCCTCGAGCTTCGCGAGCAGCACGTTGTTGCGGGCGCGAATCTCGTCGTCCGGCAGGCGGACCAGTTGCACGAGCGGCGTATTGCCGATCGTGTCTTCGATAGTTTTGTAAGCCATGGATATACCGTGAGTGCGAGGCCGATCAATCGATCGATTGTAAACCAGCACCGGCACCCGCGCCGGCAACCCCATTGCGACGATGGAATACGCGTGCCGCGCGGTTCGCGGTTCGCCACGCACGCCGCTCCACGCAAAAAACCCGCGGCATGCCGCGGGAAGCCGTCGCAACGACGGCGACTGAAGGAGCGCTTGTGTCGGTTGCTTGACGCGTTATTTCTGCGCGGTGCGGGCCGGTGCGGCGGCAGGCTTCGCTGCCACCGGTTTGGCCGCGGCCGACGGCGTAGCGCTCGTACCCGCCGCTGCACCGATCGTCAAACCTTCCTGCTGAAGCCGCTCGACGGTATGCCCGCCCATGCCCTTCACGCGCGTGGCGAGATCGTCCGCATTCCTGAACGGACCGCGTGCGCCGCGCTCGTCGAGAATCGCCTTGGCCCGCGCCGGGCCGATGCCCTTGATGCCGACGAGCGCATCCTCGTTCGCGGTGTTGACGTCGACGGCCGCCCAGGCCGACGCGACTGCGCCGAGCATGACCGCTGCGGCAAACCATTTCCTGATCATGTGCTGGATCTCCGAAGAAAAACGGCCGGCGGCTGCCGACCGTGAGACCCAGTCTATCGATGCAACGCTTCGGTTTAAACCTGGCCGGATAGCCAACGCACGTAGCGGTCGACGCCTTCCTGCACGGTCAGGAACGGTGCGTCGTAGCCGGCCGCGCGCAGTTTCGTCTGGTCGGCCTGCGTGAAGCACTGGTACTTGCCGCGCAGTGCATCGGGGAACGGCACGTATTCGATCAACCCCTGCTCGACCTGCTGCGCGAGCGTCAGCGGCGCCTGGTTGTCGAGCGCACGCAGCGTGTTCACGACCGTCGACGCGATATCGTTGAACGGCTGCGCCCGCCCCGTGCCGAGGTTGAAGATGCCCGACTTCTCCGGATGATCGAAGAAGAACAGGTTCACCTTGGTCACGTCCTCGACCGACACGAAATCGCGCGTCTGCTCGCCCGGCGCATAACCGTTGTACTCGCCGAACAGCTTCACCTTGCCTTCCGCGCGGAACTGGTTGAAGTTGTGGAACGCGACCGACGCCATGCGACCCTTGTGCGTCTCGCGCGGGCCGTACACGTTGAAATAGCGGAAGCCCGCGATCTGGCTCTTCGCGCTCGGCAGCACGCGACGGATCACCTGGTCGAACAGGAACTTCGAATAGCCGTACACGTTCAGCGGCGCCTCGACGTCGCGCTCCTCGACGAAACGCGTCGAGCCGCCGTAGATCGCGGCCGACGACGCATACAGGAACTGCGTGCCCTGCGCGAGGCAGGTATCGAGCACCGCGCGGCTGTAGCGGAAGTTGTTGTCCATCATGTAGCGGCCGTCGGTTTCCATCGTGTCCGAACAGGCGCCTTCATGAAATACCGCGCGCACCTTGCCGAAATCGCCACGCGCGAAGCGTTCGACGAATTCGGTCTTGTCGAGATAGTCGTCGATCTCGCAGTCGACGAGATTGCGGAACTTGTCCGCGCGGGTCAGGTTGTCGACCGCGATGATGCGCGTCTCGCCGCGCTCGTTGAGCGCCTTGACGATGTTCGCGCCGATAAAACCGGCTGCGCCGGTGACGATGAGGGTCATGATCGTCCTGCCTGAAAAAGTGCGAGCCACTCGTGCGGCGCGCTCGTCGCGCCGCCGAATGCGCTCAGTGAAACAGTTCGTCGTAATCCACCGTGGCCGTGCCGAGCTTACCGACCACGATGCCTGCCGCGCGATTCGCGAGCACCACGGCGTCGACGAGCGGCACACCGGCGCCGAGCATCGTCGCGACCGTCGCGATCACGGTGTCGCCCGCGCCCGACACGTCGAACACTTCGCGCGCGAGCGCCGGTGCATGCAGTTCGCCGCCCGCGGAAAAGAGCGTCATGCCCTCTTCCGAACGGGTGAGCAACAGCGCGTCGATGCCGAGCTCCGCACGCAGATTCGCGACGCGCGCGCGCAGGTCGTCTTCCGATTTCCACTGCCCGACCACCTCGCGCAACTCCGCGCGATTCGGCGTGATCAGCGATGCGCCGCGATAGCGTGCCCAGTCGTCGCCCTTCGGGTCGACCAGCACCGCCTTGCCGGCCGCGCGCGCCTTCTCGATCATCGTCGTGACGTGCGTCAGGCCGCCTTTCGCGTAATCCGACATCAGCACGACGTCGTGCTGCGGCAGCAGCGCATCGAAGCGCGCGAGCCCCGCGAGCAGCACCTCGTGCGTCGGCGTCGCCTCGAAGTCCACGCGCAGCAGTTGCTGCTGGCGCGCGAGCACGCGCAGCTTGATCGTGGTCGGGAGTGCCGGGTCGCGCTCGAGATGGGGCGTCACGCCGCTGCTGCCGAGCAGCTCGACGATCCGCTCGCCCGGTTCGTCGCAACCGACGACGCACAGCAGGCCGGCCTGGCCGCCGAGCGTCACGGCATTGCGCGCGACGTTGGCCGCGCCGCCGAGCCGCTCCTCCTGACGCTGCACGTGCACGACCGGCACCGGCGCTTCAGGCGAAATGCGATCGACATTGCCGAACCAGTAACGGTCGAGCATCACGTCGCCGACGACGAGCACACGCGAGCGCGCGAGTTGCTCGCGCGGCACCGGAACGACTTCGCGAAGAGTATTCATCGTACGTTCAGCCACGGGAGGACGACTGGGGATCGACATACGGCCGGCCAATCGCGTAATAGTCGATGCCCAGCTCGGCCATCGCATCCGGCTCGTACAGGTTGCGCCCGTCGAAGATCACCGGCGCCTTCAGCTCGGCCTTCAGGCGCGTGAAATCGGGGCTGCGGAATTCCTTCCATTCGGTGACGATCACGAGGGCGTCCGCGCCCGTGACCGCGGCGTCCTGCGTGTCGACGAGATGCAGCCGCGCCAGCGCCTTCGCATCGTCGCCGAAATCCAGCGCGAACACGCGCCGCGCTTCGTCGATGGCGACCGGATCGTAGGCGCGCACGGTCGCACCGCGTTCGAGCAGCGCGGCGATCAGGCGGCGGCTCGGCGCCTCGCGCATGTCGTCGGTGTTCGGCTTGAACGCGAGGCCCCAGACCGCGAACTCGCGGCCCGTCAGGTCGGCGCCGAAGCGCTGCTCGATCTTGCCGATCAGCACGTCCTTCTGCGCATGGTTGGCGGCCTCGACAGCCTCCAGGATACGCAGCGGCTGGCCGTTCTCGCCGGCGGTGCGGATCAGCGCCTGCACGTCCTTCGGGAAGCACGAGCCGCCGTAGCCGACGCCGGCATACAGGAAGTGATAGCCGATGCGCGGATCGGAGCCGATCCCGCGGCGCACGGCCTCGATGTCGGCGCCGACCTTGTCGGCGAGATTCGACATCTCGTTCATGAACGAGATGCGCGTCGCGAGCATCGCGTTCGCCGCATACTTCGCGAATTCCGCCGAACGCACGTCCATGTAGATCGTGCGTTCGTGGTTGCGGTTGAACGGCGCGTAGAGCTTCTTCATCTTCTCGCGCGCGATCGTGCCGGTTTCGTCGTCGTCGACACCGATGATGATCCGGTCCGGGCGCATGAAGTCCTCGACCGCCGCGCCTTCCTTCAGGAATTCCGGGTTCGACACGACCGAGAAGCGATGCGCGACGCTGCCCGCGAGCCCGCGTGCGGCAAGCGCCTCGTCGACCACGCCGTGCACGCGCCGCGCGGTGCCGACCGGCACCGTCGACTTGTCGACGATCACCTTGAAGCCCGTCATGTGGCGGCCGATGTTGCGCGCGGCCTCGAGCACGTATTGCAGGTCGGCCGAGCCGTCCTCGTCAGGCGGCGTGCCGACGGCGATGAACTGGATCTCGCCATGCGCGACGCTCGCCTCGATGTCGGTCGAGAAACGCAGGCGCCCCGCCGTGCGGTTGCGCGCGATGATGTCCAGCAGCCCCGGTTCGTGAATCGGCATCCCGCCGTTGTTCAGGATGTCGATCTTGCGCGGATCGACATCGAGACAGAAGACGTCGTGACCGATCTCCGCGAGGCAGGCGCCCGTGACGAGGCCGACATAGCCGGTGCCGATGATGGTGATTTTCATAGATGTTCCGGTACTTCCCGGTAATTGACTAACTTGGCCGCCGGGACGAGCCCGGCGGCAACCGCAGCGCGTTGGCTCCGCGTGCCGGGATCAGCCCGGCATCGCAGGTTCGACGCGGCGCGGCGCATAGGTTTCCCAGCCGCTGCATCCGGGGCACTGCCAGTAGAAGAGCCGTGCCCGGAAACCGCAATTCTGGCACGTATACCGCGGCAGATTTTTCGTGCGCTGCTTGATCAGCGCACGCATCATTTCAAGTTCCTTACGACGCGGCTCCTCGGCCGCCGCGATCTGCGCATCGAGCAGGTGCAGCATCCCCGACAGGTTCGGCGACTTTTCCATCTGCGTGCGCGCGAGTGTGTGCGCCGCATCCTGGCCGCGCAACCCGGCGATATGCTGATAGGCGATGTCGAGCAGGTCGTTCGACGGATAACGATCGACGTACCCCATCAGCAGTTCGGCGCCTTCAGCGTTCTTGCCGAGCGCGACGTACGCCTTCATCAGCTTGTCGGCGACGAGCGGCAGATATGCCGGGTTCTGCGCTTCGACGCGCTTCCAGTGCTCGATCGCGGCCGCGTGGTCGCCCGCTGCTTCCGCCGCGTCGCCGGACAGCACCGTCGCACGGACGTTCTGCGGATTCACGGTCAGCGCGAGGCGCAACTGTTCGGCCGCCGCAGCAGCATTCTTGCGCTGCAGCGCGTCCTGCGCGAGTTCGCAGTGAAACTGCGCAATTTCGACGCCGAGCGGCTTGTCGCTCATCGATTCGATGCGCTTCGCCGTGTCGATCGACTTGTTCCAGTCCTTCTCGATCTCGTAGATCGTCAGCAGCGCCCGCTGCGCACCCAGTGCGTAGTCGCCGTCCGCGAGCTTGTGGAACGCCTCTTCGGCGCGATCCAGCAGGCCGGCTTTCAGGAAATCCTGCCCCAGTTCGTACAGCGCGTGGTCGCGCTCGTTGACCGGCAGGTCGGTGCGGCTCAGCAGGTTCTGGTGCACGCGGATCGCGCGGTCGGTCTCGCCACGACGGCGAAACAGGTTGCCGAGCGCGAAGTGCAGCTCGACCGTTTCGGGATCGAGCTTGGCCACCTCGATGAACGCATCGATCGCCTTGTCGGGTTGTTCGTTCAACAGAAAATTGAGGCCGCGAAAATACGAGCGCGGCAGGTTGGCACTCTCCGACAGGAGATTCTTCAGGTCATAGCGTGACGCCGCCCAACCGAGCGCAAACGCGACCGGAATCGCGAGCAACCACCAGAAATCCAGATCCATGCGAAATATCGAAGCAGAGACGAAAACCGCGCGATGATCGCGCGGCGTCCGTGTTAAATGACGGGCGGCATCGGCGGCTGGTCGATGACGGCGGGCGTTTCGCGCGCCGCACGCAGATCGCGCTTCAAACGCCCGTTCTCGAGACGCAGCCGGAAGATCGAAGGCAGCGCGGACAGCAGGCCGGCCAGCAGCCCCACGGCGAAGAATGCCAGGCCGATCAGGATCAGCGGCGCTTGCCATGCGTAGCCGGCAACGAAATTCAGCGTCGCGGTTTGTGTATTGGCCAGCGCAAGCACCAGCAGCAGGACGAACACCAATACCCGGATCAGCCAGACGATAAACTTCATGAAGCCCTCTCTTTGTTGAGGTTTGCCGCGGCGCGCGACTCCCCTTCGTCGCACCGAATCGACCCGTATTGTAAAGGAAGCGTTTCCGCGGCTGCGCACATCCTGTGCGCGGCGTTGCGCATCGCTGGACGGAAATGAAAAAAGCGCCCGCAAGGGGCGCTTTTCTTTTCAGCCTTCGCCGGACAGGTTCCGGGCACACCGAACGACGCTCAACGGTCGTCGTCCGGATCGTCAGCCTTCAGCGGTTCACCGGCGCGGCCGTCGACGCGTTCACGCAATTCCTTGCCAGGTTTGAAGTGCGGCACGAATTTCTCGGGCACCTGCACTTTCTCCCCCGACTTCGGGTTGCGTCCGACGCGCGCCGGGCGACGATTGAGGCCAAAGCTGCCGAAACCCCGAATTTCAATGCGATGCCCTTTCGCCAGGGCGTCGGACATCGCATCGAGCATCGTTTTCACCGCGAAATCCGCATCCTTGAGGACAAGTTGCGGAAATCGCGATGCCAGCTGCGCGACCAACTCGGATTTGGTCATACTTCAGCAGACCTCGTAAGGCTTACTGGTTCTGGCCGTCGAGCTTCGCCTTCAGCAGCGCGCCGAGGTTGGTCGTACCGGTCGCAGCAGCGCTGGAGTCCGACTGCAGGCCGCGGATCGCTTCCTGTTGTTCGGCCGAATCCTTCGCCTTGATCGACAGGTTGATGCCGCGCGACTTGCGATCGATGTTGATCACCATCGCGTTGACCTTGTCGCCTTCCTTCAGCACGTTGCGTGCATCTTCGACGCGATCCTGCGAGATTTCCGACGCGCGCAGGTAGCCTTCGATGTCGCCCGTCAGCGTGACGACCGCACCCTTCGCATCGACCGTCTTCACGACGCCGTCGACGATCGAGCCCTTGTCGTTCATTGCAACGTAGTTGCTGAACGGGTCGCCTTCGAGCTGCTTGATGCCGAGCGAAATGCGCTCCTTCTCGACGTCGATACCGAGCACGATTGCTTCGACTTCGTCGCCCTTCTTGTACTTGCGAACGGCTTCTTCGCCGGCTTCGCTCCACGACAGGTCCGACAGGTGGACCAGGCCGTCGATGCCGCCCGGCAGACCGATGAACACGCCGAAGTCGGTGATCGACTTGATTGCGCCCGTGATCTTGTCGCCCTTCTTGAAGTTGCGGCTGAAGTCATCCCACGGATTCGGCTTGCACTGCTTCATGCCGAGGCTGATACGACGACGGTCTTCGTCGATCTCGAGGACCATGACTTCGACTTCGTCGCCCAGCTGGACAACCTTCGACGGCGCAACGTTCTTGTTGGTCCAGTCCATTTCCGACACGTGGACGAGGCCTTCGATGCCCGATTCCACTTCGACGAATGCGCCGTAGTCGGTGATGTTCGTGACCTTGCCGAACAGGCGCGTGCCCGACGGGTAACGGCGCGAGATGCCTTCCCACGGATCGTCGCCCAGTTGCTTGATGCCCAGCGAGACGCGGTTCTTCTCTTGGTCGAACTTGAGGATCTTCGCGGTGACTTCCTGGCCAACCGACAGGACTTCGCTCGGGTGACGCACACGACGCCATGCGATGTCGGTGATGTGCAGCAGGCCGTCGATGCCGCCGAGGTCGACGAACGCGCCGTAGTCGGTGATGTTCTTGACCACGCCGTTGACGATCGCGCCTTCCTTCAGCGTCTCGAGCAGCTTCGCGCGCTCTTCGCCTTGGGTTGCTTCGATCACTGCACGACGCGACAGCACGACGTTGTTACGCTTGCGATCGAGCTTGATCACGCGGAACTCGAGCGTCTTGCCTTCGTACGGGGTCGTGTCCTTGACCGGACGCGTGTCGACCAGCGAACCCGGCAGGAACGCGCGGATGCCGTTGACCATCACGGTCATGCCGCCCTTCACCTTGCCGGTGATCGTGCCGGTGACGAGCTCGTTGTTGTCGAGCGCCTTTTCCAGCGACAGCCACGATGCAAGGCGCTTCGCCTTGTCGCGCGACAGGATCGTGTCGCCGTAGCCGTTTTCGAGTGCGTCGATCGCGACGGACACGAAATCGCCCGACTGCACCTCAACCTCGCCCTGATCGTTCAGGAATTCCTCGATCGGAATGTAAGCCTCGGACTTCAGGCCTGCATTGACGACCACGAAGTTGTGGTCGACGCGCACGACTTCGGCGGAAATCACTTCGCCGGCGCGCATGTCTTGGCGGGTCAGCGACTCTTCGAACAGAGCCGCAAAGGATTCGGTATTCGGGGTGGAGGTTTGCAGGTCGGACATAAAAATCTGATTGTGCATGGCTCGCTGTGCCACGCCGGCCGGAATGGCAGGCTGAAAGGGCCAGATCGAGGACCACACGGGGTTAAGGGTTCGAAACACGCTCCGCGCTTGCGACGCGGAGCACCTACCGCTGCTCGCCTTCTCAGGCGGGCTGGCCGAGCGCCCGGTACCACTGCAGCACCTGGTCGACGGCTTCATCGACCGAAAGTGCCGACGTATCGAGCAGCTTGGCGTCTGCCGCAGGCTTCAGCGGCGCGGCCGCGCGATTGCTGTCGCGCGCGTCACGTTCACGAAGATCCCGGAGCAAGTCATCTATATTAGCAGAAAAACCTTTTTGCATCAATTGCTTATGCCGCCTGGTCGCGCGTGCCTCGGCGCTGGCCGTCAGGAACACCTTCAGGACGGCGTCCGGGAAGATCACCGTGCCCATGTCGCGGCCGTCCGCCACGAGGCCCGGCGTCTTGCGGAACGCCCGCTGGCGCGCGACGAGCGCGGTGCGCACGGGGCCGTGCACGGCAATCGCCGACGCGCGGTTGCCGACCGCTTCGGCACGAATGTCGTTCGACACGTCGACGCCGTCGAGCTGCGCGCAACCTTCACGGAACGTGATGTGCAGATCGTCGATCAGCTTCACCAGCGCGTCGATGTCTTCCGCGGCGATGCCGTAGCGCACGCTCGCGAGCGCCGCGAGCCGGTACAGCGCGCCGCTGTCGAGCAGGTGAAAACCGAGGTGCGCGGCGACGAGCGCCGCGACGGTGCCCTTGCCGGAAGCAGTCGGGCCGTCGATCGTGATGACGGGAGTCGGGTGAAAGGGTCGGGTCGATTTCATCGGAACAGTCGGGTCAGGCCTTGGCGAGCGCGGCGAAGCGGTCGAAATAGTCGGGGAACGTCTTGCCGACGCACTTCGGATCGTTGATCCGCACGGGCACGCCGCCCAGGCTCACGAGCGAGAAGCACATCGCCATCCGGTGATCGTCGTACGTATCGATCGCCGCGTTCGGCGTGAGCTTTTCCGGCGGCGTGACGACGAGATAGTCGGGGCCTTCCTCGACGATCGCGCCGACCTTGCGCAACTCGGTCGCCATCGCGGCGATGCGGTCGGTCTCCTTCACACGCCAGCTCGCGATGTTGCGCAGCGTGCTCGTGCCGTTCGCGAACAGCGCCGCGACCGCGATGGTCATCGCCGCGTCGGGAATCAGGTTGAAGTCCATGTCGATCGGCTCGAGCTTGCCGTGATCGTGGCCGATGCCGCGCACGTCGATCCAGTCGTCGCCCATCGTCACGTTCGCGCCCATCTGCATCAGCGCATTCGCGAAACCGACGTCACCCTGGATACTCGCCCGCCCCACGCCTTCGACCCGCAGCGGGCCGCCGCCGAGCGCGCCGGCCGCGAGGAAATACGACGCGGACGACGCGTCGCCCTCGACCATGATTCGCCCCGGCGAGCGGTAGCGGACGCCGGCCGGCACCACGAAGCGCTGCCAGCCATCGCGCTCGACGGTCACGCCGAAGCGCTCCATCAGCCGGATCGTGATGTCGATGTACGGTTTCGAGATCAGCTCGCCGTCGACTTCGACGACGGTCCGGCCATCCTTCGACTTCACGAGCGGCAGCGTCATCAGGAGCGCGGTGAGGAACTGGCTCGACACGTCACCGCGCACGCGGATCGGCGCATCGACCGAAATCGTCGCGGGCTTGATCCGCAGCGGCGGGTAACCTTCGTTCAGCTCGTAGTCGATCTGCGCGCCGATCTGGCGCAGGCCGTCGACGAGATCGCCGATCGGCCGCTCGTGCATGCGCGGCACGCCGTGCACGCGGTAGTCGCCGCCGTTCACCGCGAGTGCGGCGGTCAGCGGCCGCACGGCCGTGCCCGCGTTGCCGAGGAACAGATCGGCCGTCTTCGCGGTGAACGCGCCGCGCGTGCCGGTGACGACACAGGTGTCGCCATCGCGCGCGAGCTTCACGCCGAGCTTGCCGAGTGCGTCGAGCATCACGCGCGTGTCGTCGGAGTCGAGCAGGTTGGTGATCGTCGTTTCGCCTTCGGCGAGCGCCGCGAGCAGCAACACGCGGTTCGAAATGCTCTTCGAGCCGGGCAGGCGCACGGTGCCCGATGCGCTGGAGTACGGGCCGAGATCGAGGTAGTCCATGGGAATCGTCCTGTTATTTCTTGACCGGTTCGGCAGCGGGTGTGCCGCCGCGTTCCTGCCATGCCTTGCGTGCGGCGCGCGAGCGCGTGAATACGGCTTCGAGCGCCGCGCCGTCGCCGGCATCGATCGCCGCGCGCAGCCGCGTGAGCACGCGCGTGTAGCCGTCGAGTTCGTCGAGCAGCGCCGCGCGGTTCGCGACGCACACATCGCGCCACATTTCCGGGTTCGACGCCGCGATGCGCGTGAAATCGCGGAAACCGCCGGCCGCGTACGAGAATTTCAGCTCCGCGTCGGCCTCGCCGAGAATCTGCTCGACGAGCGCGAACGACAGCACGTGCGGCAGATGGCTGATCGACGCGAATACGCGATCGTGCTGTTCGGTGCTCATCATGCGCACGTCGGCGCCGGTCGCGCGCCACATCGCGTCGATCCTGGCCACCGCGTCGGGCGCGTTCTCCGGCAGCGGGCACAGCACGACGTTGCGGCCGACGTAGAGGTCCGGCAACGCCGCCTCGACGCCGCTCGACTCGCGCCCCGCGATCGGATGACCCGGCACGAACTGCGCGATCCGCGCGCCGAGCGCGTCGCGCGCGGCCGCGACGACATCGGACTTAGTGCTGCCCGCATCGGTGACGATCGTCGCGCCGTCGAGCCACGGGGCGATGCGCGCGAGCAACGGGCCCGTCTGCGCGACGGGCGCGGCCAGCAAGACGAGATCGGCGCCGGCGAGCGCGTCGCGCAACTGCGCGTCGTCGTCGAGCGCCGCCGCGCGATCGATCACGCCGAGCGACAGCGCGCGCTCGACCGACGCGCGCGAACGGCCCACGCCGACGATCTCGCCCGCGCCGCCCGGCGCGCGCTCGCGCAGCGCGCAGGCCAGCGATCCGCCGATCAGGCCGACGCCGAAGATGACCAGTTTGTTGAATGCAAAGCCTGACACGACAAGAGCCAAGTTACGCGTGCAGGACGACGCCCCGCATGCGGAATTCCAGATTCCGGGCAACGGGCGCGCACCCGGCGCAACCTGCACCGGATACCGCCCGAACCCGCCTTCGGCAGCGCCGACCGGCCTGCCCTGCCCGCCCGGCCACGACGCCTGCCCCAAGCAGGCGACGGGCCGCCGCGTATCAGCGTGCGCGCGGATACGAACCGAGTACCTTCAGGAACGCGGCCTTCTGGCCGAGTTCCGCCAGCGCGGCCGCCACCGCCGCATCGTCGCGGTGCCCTTCGATGTCGATGTAGAAGTAGTACTCCCACGTGCCGACGCGCGCCGGACGCGACTCGAAGCGCGTCATCGACACGCCGTGCCGCGCGAGCGGCTCGAGCAGCTTGAACACGGCGCCCGGCTCGTTCTTCACCGACACGATCAGCGACGTCTGGTCGTGACCGCTCTGGCCGGCCGGCTGCTTGCCGATGATCACGAAGCGCGTGCGGTTGTGCGGATCGTCCTGGATCAGCGAGAACGCGATCTGCAGGCCGTAATGCGCGGCTGCGCGGTCGCCCGCGATCGCGGCGACGGTCGGATCGGCTGCTGCGAGGCGCGCGGCCTCCGCGTTGCTCGCCACGGCCTGCCGCTCGAGCTGCGGCGCATTCGCCGCGAGCCACTGCTGGCATTGTGCAAGCGCCTGCGCATGCGCGCAGACACGCTTCACGCCGTCGAGCGTGCCGCTCTGCGTGAGCAGGTTGTGATGAATCGGCAGCGCGAGCTCGCCGCTAATCAGCAGTTGGGTCTGCAGCAGCAGGTCGAGCGTGCGCGATACGGCGCCTTCGGTCGAATTCTCGACCGGCGCGATGCCGAATGCCGACGCACCGGCCTCGACCGAGCGGAACACCTCGTCGATCGACGGGCAGGGCAGCCCTTCGATCGACTGGCCGAAATACTCGAACATCGCCTGTTCGCTATACGTGCCGACCGGCCCGAGGAACGCGACGTGGATCGTCTGCTCGAGCGCGCGGCTCGCGGCCATGATCTCGCGCCAGATGGCGCTGATGTGCTCGCTCGCGAGCGGCCCGGCGCTCATGTCCTGCAGCCGCGCGATCACCTGCAGCTCGCGCTCCGGCCGGAACACCGGCGCGTTGAAATGCTTCTTGACCTCGCCCACCTCGAGCGCCACCGCGGCGCGTTGGTTCAGGAGCGCGATCAGCTGCGCGTCGATCGCGTCGATGCGGTCGCGCAGCGGTTTCAGGCGGGAATTCAGTTCGTCGTCCATGCGTTTTGCCGTGCTGTTTGAACAGCGCCGCCGTCAGGCGCCGCGCTGCTCGAAGTCCTTCATGTACTCGACGAGCGCCTTCACGCCCTCGAGCGGCACCGCGTTGTAGATCGACGCCCGCATGCCGCCGACGGACTTGTGGCCCTTCAGCTGCAGCAGCCCGCGCGCCTTTGCGCCGGCAAGGAAGTCTTCGTTGCGCGTTTCGTCGGCCAGGAAAAACGGCACGTTCATCCGCGAACGTGCTGCCGGCTCGACCTTGTTCAGATAGAAGCTGCTCGCGTCGATCGTGTCGTAGAGCAGCTTCGATTTTTCGATGTTGCGGGCCTCGATCGCTTCGAGGCCACCCTGCCGCTTCAGCCACTGGAACACGAGGCCCGCGATGTAGATCGCGTAGGTGGGCGGCGTGTTGTACAGCGAGTTGTTCGCGGCGATGGTCTTCCATTCGAATGCGGACGGGCAGATCGACAGCGCGCGATCGAGCAGATCCTCGCGCACGATCACGACCGTCACGCCAGCCATCCCGATGTTCTTCTGCGCGCCGCCGAACAGCACGCCGTACTTCGCGACGTCCATCGGGCGCGACAGGATGTGCGACGAGACGTCGGCAACCAGCGGCACGTCGCCGAGATCCGGGATCTCGAACGTCTCGACGCCGTCGATCGTCTCGTTGGTGCACAGGTGCACGTAGGCCGGATCGTCCGACAGCTGCCATTCGGCGCGCGCGGGCGCACGCGTGAAGCCGGCCTCCGTCTTGCCGCTCGCGGCCAGATGCGGCGTGCAGAACTTCTTCGCCTCGCCGAACGATTTCTGCGACCACGAACCCGTCACGACGAAGTCGGCCGTCTTGCGCGCGCCGAGCAGGTTCATCGGCACGATCGCGTTTTCCGCGATGCCGCCGCCCTGCAGGAACAGGATCCGGTGGCTCGCCGGCACGCCGAGCAGGTCGCGCAGGTCGGTCAGCGCGGCCTCGTGGATCGACATGAATTCCTTGCCGCGATGGCTCATCTCCATCACGCTCATGCCGCTGCCGTGCCAGTCGAGCATTTCGTCGGCGGCCTGCCGCAGCACTTCCTCGGGCATCGCCGCAGGGCCGGCGGAGAAATTAAAGACGCGCATCGTGAAAACCTCGGGAGGGACGCGACCGGCTTGCCGCCGGCAAAACGCGCCAGAAAAGAAATGGCCGCTTGCGCTCGCGCGCAAACGGCCATTATCGCACTGTCGTCAGGCTCCCGCCAAACCCGGCCGAACGGCCGGGGGCGTGCCCGGACAGCTTACTTGCCCGGCTTGACTGCTGCGACTTCCTTGTCAGCCTGCGTACGCGTTGCCTGGATCGCTTGCGGCATGTACTTCTGCATCAGGCCGTTGACCACGTCGCGACCGACCTGATCCTGAACCTGGATGAACTTGCGGCCCGTCGGGCTCTTGTAGAACGTCGTCAGATCCTTGATCTCCGACGTACTGTAGTACTTCGCGTATGCGTCGTACTGAGCCGACATCGCGTCGCTCTGGAACTGTTGCGTGCCGAACACCTTGCCTGCGCCGTCGACCAGCTTCGGCACCGCGTTCTTCTGCAGCGTCGGAACGGCAGCCTGCTTCTGCTTGTCGTTCAGCGTCTTGTTTTCCGACAGCGCGTCCGACAGGATGGCCGGCACGAGTTGCTTGGCCTGCATTTCGGCGCTGTTGCCGATTGCCGACACGAGCTTCGGCGCGTCGATCGCGTCGAGCAGATCCTTGATCGCTGCCTTCTTGTCGGCGTCGATCGGCGCAGCTGCCGCCGGAGCTGCCGGTGCGGAATTCGACAGCGCTTGCGCCATCGCGAACGTCGGCACCAGTGCAGCCAGCAGAACCAGTTGCTTGAATTGCTTTTGCATCATCACTCCCTTTTGGAAATATGAATGGTTGCTCGCCGGCCGCGGCGCTTTTCGCCCGCGGCGGCCAGAGTCTCATCCGTTCTTCAGGCTTCGCCGTCCGACGCCTCGTCGGCCTCGCCCTCTCCCTCTTCGGCCTCCGCGATCTGCTGCAGGCCAGAGAGCTTGGTGCCCTCATCGAGACTGATGAGTGTAACACCTTGCGTGGCACGCCCCATCTCGCGAACCTCGGATACGCGGGTGCGAATCAACACGCCGGCCGTCGTGATCAGCATGATCTGATCCTCGGCGTCGACGAGCGTGGCAGCCACGACCTTGCCGTTGCGCTCGGACGTCTGGATCGCGATCATACCCTTCGTACCGCGGCCATGGCGCGTGTACTCGGTGATCGGCGTGCGCTTGCCGTAGCCGTTTTCGGTTGCGGTGAGCACGGTCTGCTCCTCGCTGCCGGCAACCAGCATCGCGATGACCTGCTGCCCGTCCTCGAGCTGCATGCCGCGCACGCCGCGCGCCTCGCGCCCCATCGGACGCACGTCGTTCTCGTCGAAACGCACGGCCTTGCCGGCGTCGGAGAACAGCATCACGTCGTGCGCGCCGTCGGTGATCGACGCACCGATCAGGTAGTCGCCCTCGTCGAGGCCGACCGCGATGATGCCCTTCTTCATCGGGCGGCTGAACGCTTCGAGCGGCGTCTTCTTCACGGTGCCGAGCGACGTCGCCATGAAGATGAACTTGTCGGCCGAGAATTCCTTGACCGGCAGCACGACGTTGATCTTCTCGCCTTCCTGCAGCGGGAACATGTTGACGATCGGGCGGCCGCGCGAGTTGCGCGAGCCCTGCGGCACTTCATAGACCTTGACCCAGTACACGCGGCCGCGGTTCGAGAAGCACAGGATGTAGTCGTGCGTGTTCGCGATGAAGAGCGTCTCGATCCAGTCGTCTTCCTTCATCTGCGTCGCCTGCTTGCCGCGACCGCCGCGCTTCTGCGCACGGTACTCGGACAGCGGCTGCGACTTCACGTAGCCCGCATGCGACATCGTGACGACCATGTCCTGCGGCGTGATCAGATCCTCGGTGTTCAGCTCGGTCGCGTTCAGCTCGATCTTCGAGCGGCGCGCATCACCGAATTCGGCCTTCACCGAGGTCAGCTCGTCGCCGATCATCGTCGTGATCCGCTCGGGGCGCGCAAGGATGTCCAGCAGGTCGGCGATCTGTGCCATCACGTCGCGGTACTCGCCGATGATCTTGTCCTGCTCGAGTCCGGTCAGGCGCTGCAGACGCATCTGCAGGATTTCCTGCGCCTGCGTGTCGGACAGGCGGTACAGCCCGTCGGCCTGCATCCCGAATGCCGGGTTCAGGCCTTCCGGACGGTACGCGGAGCGACCGCCGGCCGCCGCGTTCTCGCTCTCGGCGCGCGTCAGCATCTCGCGCACGAGCGACGAATCCCACGGCTTCGCCATCAGTTCCTGCTTCGCGATCGGCGGCGTCGGCGCGGCCTTGATGATCGCGATGAACTCGTCGATGTTCGCGAGCGCGACCGCGAGACCTTCGAGCACGTGGCCGCGTTCGCGGGCCTTGCGCAGTTCGTAGATCGTGCGGCGCGTCAGCACTTCGCGTCGGTGCGACAGGAAGCACTGCAGGATTTCCTTCAGGTTCAGCAGCTTCGGCTGGCCGTCGACGAGCGCGACCATGTTCATGCCGAACGTGTCCTGCAGCTGCGTCGCCTTGTACAGGTTGTTCAGCACCACTTCCGGCACTTCGCCGCGCTTGAGCTCGATCACGACGCGCATGCCGCTCTTGTCGGACTCGTCGCGGATGTCGGAGATGCCTTCGAGCTTCTTCTCGTTGACGAGCTCGGCGATCCGCTCGAGCAGCGAGCGCTTGTTCACCTGATACGGCAACTCGTCGACGATGATCGCCATCCGCTGGCCGCGGTCGATCTCCTCGAAGTGCGTGGCCGCCCGCATCACGACGCGGCCGCGCCCGGTGCGGTAGCCGTCGCGCACGCCGGCGACGCCGTAGATGATGCCGGCCGTCGGGAAGTCCGGCGCCGGAATGATCTCGATCAGCTCGTCGATCGTCGCTTCCGGGTTACCGAGCAGGTGCTGGCACGCGTCGACGACTTCGTTCAGGTTGTGCGGCGGGATGTTGGTCGCCATGCCGACCGCGATGCCCGACGAGCCGTTGATCAGCAGGTTCGGAATGCGCGACGGCAGGACCGACGGCTGCATTTCGTTGCCGTCGTAGTTCGGCTCGAAATCGACCGTTTCCTTGTCGATGTCGGCAAGCAGCTCGTGACCGATCTTCGCCATGCGAATTTCGGTGTAACGCATCGCCGCGGCATTGTCGCCGTCGATCGAGCCGAAGTTGCCCTGCCCGTCGATCAGCATGTAGCGCAGCGAGAAGTCCTGCGCCATCCGCACGATCGTGTCGTAGACCGCGGTATCGCCGTGAGGGTGATATTTACCGATCACGTCACCGACGATACGCGCCGACTTCTTGTACGCGCGGTTCCAGTCGTTGTTCAGTTCGTGCATCGCGAACAACACGCGCCGGTGCACGGGCTTGAGGCCATCGCGGACATCCGGGAGGGCACGTCCGACGATCACGCTCATCGCGTAATCGAGATACGAACGGCGCATTTCCTCCTCTAGGGAGGTGGGCAGGGTCTCTTTGGCGAATTGATCCATGTATCCGTATCGTTTCGGAGCGAAGACGGCGAACGCCTTTCGCGTGGGCGCTGCATGCGCAACGCAACGCGAGATTCTAACATGCGCCCATCAGCCGCCAATCCGCCTCCCCCTCTATATGTAAACAGCAAAAATCGCGGTCGCCGCGAATCGGCCGAAATCGCGTGCGACTCGACGTCGCAGGCGGTCGCCCCCGCGTTTCATGCGCACGAGTAAACAACTGCATGCATTCACGCAATTTCGCCGCCCCGCTCTTGACAATCTCTAAAAGTTACGGCAGGCCGGTGTTGCGCATGCACCACAAAGTTGAAGCGATCTTGGGGTGGGGAGGATTTTTTTTCGTAGGAAGGGAACGATATGGCAAAATGCCAACGCACTGAAAGTTAGACGCTGCTCGAAGTCTACACAGAGCGGTGCCGCGTTTTTTGTGCCGCACCAATGTTATACTTCGAGCAATGTATGACTTGTCACCGTCAACAGGCTCGCAGTAAACCTGCGGTAATCTCAATTTCGAGAGGAGAAATATGAATAAACTTTCAAAGCTCGCGTTCATTGCAGCTACCGCAGTTATGGCTGCATCCGCTTCGGCACAGTCGGTGCCGGCGTCGCGTCAAGCCGTCAATGACAACTGGGTGAACGGCACGGGCGAATGGGTGTGGATGAACGGCACGAACGAGCTCTGCTGGCGCGATGCGTTCTGGACGCCGGCCACCGCCAACGCGAAGTGCGATGGCGCACTGGTCGCCCAGGCACCGCAGCCGCCGGTCGCTCCGGTCGCTCCGGCCATCACGAGCCAGAAGATCACGTATCAAGCTGACGCACTGTTCGACTTCGACAAGGCAACGCTCAAGCCGCTGGGCAAGCAAAAGCTGGACGAACTGGCTTCGAAGATCGAAGGCATGAACACGGAAGTGGTCGTCGCAACGGGCTACACGGACCGCATCGGTTCGGACAAGTACAACGACCGTCTGTCGCTGCGCCGTGCGCAAGCCGTGAAGTCGTACCTGGTCAGCAAGGGTGTGCCGGCCAACAAGATCTACACGGAAGGCAAGGGCAAGCGCAACCCGGTTACGACTGGCTGCAACCAGAAGAACCGCAAGCAACTCATCGCCTGCCTCGCACCGGACCGCCGCGTGGAAGTCGAAGTGGTTGGTACGCAGCAAGTGCAGAAGACGACCGTTCCGGCAAACTAAGCCGCGGTTTTCGACTGCTTCAAAGCCCCGCTCCGGCGGGGCTTTTTCATTGACGCCCGTCCAGGCGCTCGCTGGCCTCGTCGTCCGCCCGCTTATATACTCGGGGCTGACGCACCGAAGCACCGCCCTCCTCTCGTAGCCCGTTTGCCGACATGACCAACGCCGATCCGCACGAACTCCAGAAATTCAGCGACCTCGCCCACCGATGGTGGGATCCGAATGCCGAATTCAAACCGCTGCACGACCTGAACCCGGTCCGGCTCGGCTGGATCGACGCGCATGCGCACCTGGCCGGCAAGCGCGCACTCGACATCGGTTGCGGCGGCGGCATCCTGTCCGAATCGATGGCCGGGCTCGGCGCCCAGGTGAAAGGCATCGACCTGTCGACCGAGGCGCTCGGCGTGGCCGACCTGCACAGCCTCGAAAGCGGCATTTCGGTCGAGTACGAGGCGATCGCCGCCGAAGCAATCGCCGCGCGCGAACCGGGCACCTACGACGTCGTCACATGCATGGAAATGCTCGAGCACGTACCGTCGCCCGGCGACATCGTGGCCGCGTGCGCGACGCTCGTGAAACCGGGCGGCTGGGTGTTCTTCTCGACGCTGAACCGCAACCTGAAGTCCTACCTGTTCGCCGTGATCGGCGCGGAATACATCGCGCAAATGCTGCCGAAGGGCACGCACGATTACGCGCGGTTCATCCGCCCGTCGGAACTGGCCGGCTTCGTGCGCGCGACGGATCTGCACATCGTCGAGATCAAGGGCATCACGTACCACCCGATCGGCAAGCGCTTCGCGCTGTCGAACGACACCGACATCAACTACCTGGTTGCGTGCCGTCGCGGCGCGTGACCCTCCACCCGGCATGACGACTCCCCTTTCGACCGCGCGGATCGCAGACGAACCGCGCCTGTTGCACTGCGATGCGGTCCTGTTCGATCTGGATGGCACGCTCGCCGACACGGCGCCCGACCTCGCGGCAGCCGTCAACAAGATGCAGCGCGAGCGCGGCCTGCCCGAAACGTCGCTCGACGTGTTGCGGCCGCTGGCCTCGGCCGGCGCGCGCGGCCTGCTCGGCGGCGCGTTCGGCATCGATCCTCACACGCCCGGCTACGAAGCGATGCGCGACGAGTTCCTGGCCAACTACGCGACCGATCTGTGCGTGCATACGACGCTGTTCCCCGGCATCGGCGACGTGCTCGACGAACTCGATGCGCGCGGCGTACGCTGGGGCATCGTCACGAACAAGGCGATGCGGCTCACCGCACCGCTCGTCGAGCTGCTCGGCCTCGCGCCGCGCGCCGCCTGCGTCGTCGGGGGCGACACAACACCGCACTCGAAACCGCATCCGGCCCCGCTGCTGCATGCCGCCGAGCAACTGACACTCGCGCCCGAGCGTATCGTCTACGTGGGTGACGACCTGCGCGACATCCAGGCCGGCAGCGCCGCGGGCATGGCTACGGTCGCGGCCGCATACGGCTATTGCGGCGACGGTATCGCGCCGGCCGACTGGCAAGCCCAGCACCTCGTCGGCACGACGCAGGAACTGCGGCACCTGCTGCGCGATGTTGGGCTATAATGGTCGATCTTATCCGCGGGGGCGACCTGGTTTCGACAGGGGTTGTGAAGCGGCTAGGGCATGTCGAGGACCCGTCACCTCGTTAATCAATGGGAAAATCGTAACTGCAAACGACGATACGTTCGCACTGGCAGCCTAAGGGCCGCCGTCCTCTGCCTAGTTCACTGACGGGCTAGTGTCGCAAGACCGGTAGCAATACCGCCAGAGGTCATTTACGTCAGTTAAGCCCTGTCGGCGTCGCGACGCCAGGGTCGAAAATCTAGCGAATCGCCGTAGTGCAGCGTGTTCGTCCGCGTCGCTGCGGTTAAATCAAAAGACTGGACTAAACATGTAGAACTAGTCGTGGAGCGCTTCTGGACGCGGGTTCGATTCCCGCCGCCTCCACCAAATACCCGCCAAACGTTCACCACGTTTCGCAAAGAAAACCCCGCCGAGCGTTGCTCCGCGGGGTTTTTTCTTGCCTGCGAGACGCACCCGCCCCACCCCTCCGAAAAAGCGCCCAGCCCCGGACGGGCCGGGCGGAATGCCACCGGTGTCGCGGCGGCAGGAGGTGACGGATGTTCTGCCGCGCCGGCGCCATCATTGGTTGCGCCGAATGGCGGCCGGCCCGGGGCGCAGGCGTCGGGCACGACGCATCGCCGCGCCCGTGTTCGCCCATACCAGACAACGTGCGGCTTAGCTGCCGCGATACAGCGACTTC
This sequence comes from Burkholderia sp. E168m15, assembly GCF_016586105.1. Classification (NCBI taxonomy): domain Bacteria; kingdom Pseudomonadati; phylum Pseudomonadota; class Betaproteobacteria; order Burkholderiales; family Burkholderiaceae; genus Burkholderia; species Burkholderia sp. E168m15. The sequence continues at coordinate 15,718 of NZ_BCPO01000029.1, read as the reverse complement.
ATTTCTTCCGCGCTGGCCGGGCGCACGCCCATGGCGCGCGATCCGGACGCCGAAGCGCCCTGTGCCTGCGCACCGTAGCCGCTGGCGTCGGCGCCTTGCGCTTGCGCCAGCGCGCTGCGCTGCTGCTCCGCGATACGTGCCGTTGCGGCCTGGATCGCTTCCGGATAATGCGGATCTTCGCCGCGGGCGGTGTTGTAACCGGCCTGCTGGAGTTGAACCAGTTCGGCACGAACCTGCGCACGGGTGATCGTCGAACCCGACTGGGCGAACGACACGACCGGGGCAACGAGAGCAGCGGCAACGACAACGGCTTGAACGAGCGACTTCATGATGACCTACCTCCAGATTTGTCTGATTCGGCGGTGAACACCTTGATCAGCGCCGACAAACCGAAGTTTATGTAGGTAGATGCTTAAGAATAAGGCAGGTTTCAGGAAGACATCCTTCCTGATTTACGGGTTAACCCTATATTCCTGTCGGAACGGCAACGCGGGCGATCGGTCGCTTCGTCCGCCCCCGCGTTGCGAGAAGGCTCGCCGAAAAGCACGAGCCCCGCGAGGCGACGGGCTTCGCGGGGCTCGAATAAAGCGGAATCGGGGCGGAACGTGCGCAGCCGTCTATCAGTCGATCGAGCCGCTGCGCAGAAGACCGCGCCCCATTCAGGCGCAGACGCGCCGCCTGCGCGTTACCGGGTATCCATCGGGCACTTCAGGTTGCAGCCGTTCGGGTCGCCCAGGTCACCCTTGCGGCGCAATGCCGACTTCTTGCCGCTCTGGTATTTCTCGGAAGGCGCCGACGCCGCGAACGGCATCTGCGGATGTTCGTTCAGGCGGAACTGTTCGCTCAGGATCCCGCCGGGCACACCCGGGGAATTCTGCGCGAACGCAAGCGGCGAAGCGACGATCAGCAGCCCTGCGGTCAACGCTGCCGCGGCAAGGGGAACGGAAAATTTCATGGCGGGATGACGCCTGAACGGCGTGCTTGTTGGAACGTTGATCAAGCGGCAAGCGTAGCGCAAATCCCCCACTGCTGCAGCGCGGTCCGGTCGCGTTCTCGTTACGGGGAATTGCGATCCGGCACGCTCGTGCCGTCGCTGCCGGCAAGCCCCGTCGCGATGTGTTCCAGCGCGCCGCACGCGGCCGGATCGTAGCCGTCGAGATGCGCGACGCGCTCGACGAACCGCGCGTCGCGCAGCAGCGCCAGCACATCGGCGAGCGGCCGCACATCGAGCCGCGCACGTTCGCACGCGAAGTAATAATCCTCGTCGACGATCGGGATGAAGTCGAGCCCGAAGTGACGGGCGGCCGGCTCGACGCCGAAACCGAGATCGGCCATGCCGCTCGCGACGAACGCCGCGATCGCCGAATGCGTGAGTTCGGCCGACGCATAGCCGTCGATGCGCTCAGGATCGATGCCGATCGCGCGCAACGCGAGATCCAGCAGCATGCGCGTGCCCGACCCCGGCTGGCGATTGACGAAGCGGATGTCGTTGCGCGCCAGATCCGCCAGCCCGCGCACTTGCTTCGGATTGCCGCGCGGCACGAACAGCCCCTGCTGGCGGCGCGTCAGGTGGATCAGCACGTGGCGTGTGTCGTCGAGCCAGGGCCGGTAGATTTGCGCGCACTGCGCGCGAAACGCGCCGCGCGGCAAATGGAAGCCGGCGAGGTCGCATTCGCCGCGCGCGAGCGCCTGCACGGCCTCGACGCTCTCGCGATATTTGATGTCGACGGCCGCCTGCGCATCGACGAGCGCGGAGACCAGCGTCGCGACCGCATAACCATGCGACGCATGAATGCGCACGGCGCCGTCGCGCTGCGCGAGCCGCCGGTTCAGCTCACTGGCCACCTCGGCCGCGAGCGTGCGCAGATTCCCGTCGAGGCGGCTGCGTGCCAGACGCTGCGCATCGACGACGGCCTGCCCCAGCGCCGACAACGTCGAACCCTTGCCGCGCGCGGTTTCGATCAACTCCCCGCCGATGCACGATTCCAGCGCGCGGAGCATGCCCCATGCATGCCGGTACGACAGTCCCTTGGCTTGCGCGGCCTGCGCGATGCTGCCCGTCTCCGCCACGAGTTCCAGCAGTGGAGCGACGTCGGACAGACTGGCCGAGCGGCCTTCCGTGTCGCGTACGGTCAGATACGCGTCGCATTCGATTCGAATCAATTATGCACTCCAATTTCCTATTGCGACCGCGAAATCTTCCGCTTATCGTTGGTCAAAATCAATCAGAACCAAGTCCCGCTGCGCCATATATGAATTGCGAGCGCATATGAGACTTTGGAGGAGCATAACGATGTCCCCGAATTCCCCTGCGCCCGACGTGCTCGTCGAGCGCCATGCGCGCGCCGGCCGGTCGCTCGTCGCGATCCTGCACGCGATCCAGGACGACGCGGGCTACGTGCCGCCGGGCTGCGTCGCGCCGCTCGCCAAGGCGCTGAACCTGTCGCGCGCGGAAGTGCACGGCGTCCTGACCTACTACCATCACTTCCGCACCGCGCCGCCCGCCCGCGTGACGATCCAGATGTGCCGCGCCGAAGCGTGCCGCAGCATGGGCTGCGAAACGCTCGCCGCCCATGCGGAAGCCCGCACCGGCTGCCGGTTCGATGCCGCGCACGGCGATGCCGCCGCGCCCCGTACGCCGGACGACGTCGCGCTCGAATCGGTCTATTGCCTCGGACTGTGCGCGCAATCGCCGTCGATGACGGTCAACGGCGTGCTCCACGCCAAGGTCACGCCGGAGAAGTTCGACGCGCTGCTGGCCGACGCGGTCGCCCACACACCGGAGGCCGCATGACGACCCGCATCTACGTTCCGCGCGATTCGTCCGCGCTGGCGCTCGGCGCCGACGCGCTCGCCACCGCGATCGTGGCCGAAGCCGAACGGCGCGGCATCGCGGTCGAACTGATCCGCAACGGGTCGCGCGGGCTGCTGTGGCTCGAGCCGCTCGTCGAGGTCGGGACGGCCGCCGGCCGCGTCGGCTATGCGAACCTGTCGGCCGCCGACGTGCCGGCCCTGTTCGACGCCGGCTGGCTCGAAGGCGGCACGCATCCGAGCAGTGTCGGCCTCGTCGACGCGCTGCCCTACCTCGCCCGTCAGCAGCGGCTCACGTTCGCGCGGATCGGCCTGACTGATCCGCTGTCGATCGACGACTACCTGCAGCACGGCGGCCTCGCCGGCCTGAAGAACGCACTGGCGCTCGATGGCGACGCCGCCTGCGAAACGCTGATCGAATCGGGGCTGCGCGGCCGCGGCGGCGCGGCGTTCCCGGCCGGCATCAAGTGGCGTACCGTGCGGCAAGCACGCGCCGCGCAGAAATACATCGTATGCAACGCGGACGAAGGCGATTCGGGCACGTTCTCCGACCGCCTGCTGATGGAATGCGATCCGTACTGCCTGATCGAAGGGATGATCATCGCGGGCGTCGCCACCGGCGCGACGGTCGGCTACATCTATGTGCGCAGCGAATACCCGCACGCGATCGCGACGCTCGAAGCCGCGATCGTCCGCGCGCGTGAAGCCGGCTGGCTCGGCGAGCACGTGCTCGGCTCCGCGCATGCGTTCGAGCTGCACGTCGCGAAAGGCGCGGGCTCGTACGTATGCGGCGAGGAAACGGCGCTGCTCGAATCGCTCGAGGGCAAGCGCGGCGTCGTGCGCGCGAAGCCGCCGCTGCCCGCGCTCGCGGGCCTGTTCGGCCAACCGACCGTGATCAACAACGTGATCACGCTCGCGACGGCGCCCGTGATCTTCGCGCGCGGCGCCACGTTCTATCGCGACTACGGGATGGGCCGCTCGCGCGGCACGCTGCCGTTCCAGCTTGCCGGCAACATCCGTCACGGCGGCCTCGTCGAGCTCGCGTTCGGCGTCACGCTGCGCGAACTGCTGTTCGACTTCGGCGGCGGCACGGCCAGCGGCCGGCCGGCACGCGCCGCGCAGGTCGGCGGCCCGCTCGGCACCTACCTGCCCGACCATCAGTGGGACGTGCCGCTCGACTACGAGGCGTACACGGCGATCGGCGCGGTCGTCGGCCACGGCGGCATCGTGCTGCACGACGACACGTCGAATCTCGCCGAGCTGGCCGAATACGCGATGAAGTTCTGCGCGATCGAATCGTGCGGCAAGTGCACGCCGTGCCGAATCGGCTCCACGCGCGGCGTCGAGACGATCGCGCGGATTCGCCACGGCGATACGTCGGAGCGGCAGGTCACGCTGTTGCGCGACCTGTGCGACACGATGCTCGCCGGCTCGCTGTGCGCGATGGGCGGCATGACCCCGTACCCGGTGCTGTCCGCGCTCGACCATTTCCCCGAAGATTTCGGGCTCGCTGCCGGCAAGGATGCCGCGTCGGGCCCGGTCAAGGCTGCGGCCTGACCCAGAAGGAGCCCTGCATGTCCCTCGACACGAATAACGTCCGCCAAGGCGGCTGCGGCTCGGGCCAATGCGCGTGCAAGAGCGCCGCCCAGGCGCGCGCATTCGATCCGTTCGACGACACCGACTACGGTACGCCGCAACGGCATGCCGACACCGACGTCACGCTCGAAATCGACGGCCAGCCGGTCACGGTGCCGGCCGGCACGTCGGTGATGCGCGCGGCGATCGAAGCCGGCGTCAACGTCCCCAAGCTCTGCGCGACCGATTCGCTCGAACCGTTCGGCTCGTGCCGGCTGTGCCTCGTCGAGATCGAGGGCCGACGCGGCTATCCGGCGTCGTGCACGACGCCCGCCGAAGCCGGCATGAAGGTGCGCACGCAGTCGGACCGGCTGCAGTCGCTGCGCCGCAACGTGATGGAGCTGTACATCTCCGACCATCCGCTCGACTGCCTCACCTGCCCGGCCAACGGCGACTGCGAGCTGCAGGACATGGCCGGCGTGGTCGGCCTGCGCGAAGTGCGCTACGGCTTCGATGGCGCGAATCACCTGAAGGACACGAAGGACGAATCGAACCCGTACTTCACGTACGACCCGTCGAAGTGCATCGTCTGCAACCGTTGCGTGCGCGCGTGCGAGGAAACGCAGGGCACGTTCGCGCTGACGATCGCCGCGCGCGGCTTCGAATCGCGCGTCGCCGCCGGCGAAAGCGAATCGTTCATGGCGTCGGAATGCGTGTCGTGCGGCGCGTGCGTGGCAGCCTGCCCGACGGCCACGCTGCAGGAAAAATCCGTCGTGCAGCTCGGGCAGGCCGAGCACTCGGTCGTCACGACCTGCGCGTACTGCGGCGTCGGCTGCTCGTTCAAGGCCGAGATGAAGGGCACGCAGGTCGTGCGCATGACGCCGCACAAGAACGGGCTCGCGAACGAAGGCCACGCGTGCGTGAAGGGACGCTTCGCGTGGGGCTACGCGACACACAAGGACCGCATCACGAAGCCGATGATCCGCGAGAAGATCACCGACCCGTGGCGCGAAGTCAGCTGGGACGAAGCCCTCACCTACGCGGCGACGCAGTTCCGCAAGCTGCAGCAGAAGTATGGCCGCGATTCGATCGGCGGCATCACGTCGTCGCGCTGCACGAACGAGGAAACCTATCTCGTGCAGAAGCTCGTGCGCGCCGCGTTCGGCAACAACAACGTCGATACCTGCGCACGCGTGTGCCACTCGCCGACCGGCTATGGCCTCAAGACGACGCTCGGCGAATCGGCCGGCACGCAGACGTTCGCCTCGGTCGGCCAGGCCGACGTGATCGTCGTGATGGGCGCGAACCCGACCGACGGCCATCCGGTGTTCGGCTCGCGGCTGAAGCGGCGCATACGCGAAGGCGCGAAGCTGATCGTGATCGATCCGCGCCGCATCGACGTCGTCGACGGCCCGCACGTAAAGGCCACGCATCATCTGCAGTTGCGCCCGGGCACCAACGTCGCGATCGTCAATGCGCTGGCGCACGTGATCGTCACCGAAGGGCTGGTGGCCGACGCATTCGTCGCCGAGCGCTGCGATACGCGTGCGTTCGAGCAATGGCGCGACTTCGTCGCGCAGGCCGACAATGCGCCCGAGGCGACCGCCGACGTGACGGGCGTGCCGGCCGAACTGGTGCGCGAGGCCGCGCGCCTCTACGCGACGGGCGGCAACGCGGCGATCTATTACGGCCTGGGCGTGACGGAACACGCACAGGGCTCGACGACGGTGATGGGCATCGCGAACCTCGCGATGGCGACCGGCAACGTCGGCCGCGAAGGCGTCGGCGTCAATCCGCTGCGCGGCCAGAACAACGTGCAGGGTTCGTGCGACATGGGCTCGTTCCCGCACGAACTGCCCGGCTACCGGCACATCAGCGACACGGTCGTGCGCACGCAGTTCGAAGAAGCCTGGTCGGCCACGCTGCAGCCGGAGCCCGGCCTGCGCATCCCGAACATGTTCGACGCGGCGCTCGACGGCAGCTTCAAGGGGCTCTACTGCCAGGGCGAGGACATCGTCCAGTCGGACCCGAACACGCAGCACGTCGCGGCCGCGCTGTCGGCGATGGAATGCATCGTCGTGCAGGACATCTTCCTGAACGAAACCGCGAAATACGCGCACGTGCTGCTGCCGGGCTCGACGTTCCTCGAGAAGGACGGCACGTTCACGAACGCGGAGCGCCGCATCTCGCGCGTGCGCAAGGTGATGCCGCCGCTCGCGGGCTACGCGGACTGGGAAGTGACGCTGCTGCTGTCGCAGGCGCTCGGCTACGACATGCACTACACGCATCCGTCGGAAATCATGGACGAGATCGCGCGGCTCACGCCGACCTTCTCGGGCGTGTCGTACGCGAAACTCGACGCGCTCGGCAGCATCCAGTGGCCGTGCAACGAACACGCGCCGGAAGGCACGCCGACCATGCACATCGACACGTTCGTGCGCGGCAAGGGCCGGTTCGTGATCACCAAGTTCATTCCGACGCCGGAGAAAGTCACGCAGCGCTATCCGCTGATCCTGACGACGGGCCGCATCCTGTCGCAATACAACGTCGGCGCGCAGACGCGCCGGACCGAGAACGTCCGGTGGCACGAAGAGGATCGCCTCGAGATCCATCCGCACGACGCGGAAGATCGCGGAATCCGGACGGGCGACTGGGTCGGCATCGAGTCGCGTGCCGGTCAGACGGTGTTGCGCGCGCTGGTGTCCGAGCGCATGCAGCCGGGCGTCGTCTACACGACGTTCCACTTCCCCGAATCGGGTGCGAACGTGATCACGACGGAAAGCTCCGACTGGGCGACGAACTGCCCGGAATACAAGGTGACGGCCGTTCAGGTGCTGCCGGTTGCGCAACCGTCCGACTGGCAACAAGCGTATGCGCGCTTCAACTCGGAGCAGCTCGGTCTGCTCGAGCGCCGCGCCGCCGAGCCGGCCGCCGTGACGACGGGCAAGTGAGACTGCGATGAACAGCGAACACCTGATCGACATGGCCAACCAGATCGGCGCATTCTTCGAATCGATGCCCGATCGCGACGAAGCGCTGACCGGGATCGCCGAGCATATCCGGCGCTTCTGGGAGCCGCGGATGCGCCGTGCGCTGCTCGCCGCGCTCGCCGATCCGTCGAGCGAAGCCGGGCAACGCGCGACGCCGATCGTGCGCGATGCGATCGCCGCGCATCGCGCGTCGCTCGTCCCCGCCGCGGCGCCCGCCTGACCGCGCGGCTACGCGGATACCGACATGCCCGCGAACCAGCTTTCGCAGTGGCGCAGCAGCGCGTTCGCGTCGGTTGCCGTGCGCCCGCGCGCGGCAACGTAGCCGTCGGGCCGCAGCAGATAGAACGACGGGCGCGAGCGGCCGTATTCCTGCGCGAGCCCGGCCGTACCATCGCCTTCGGCATCGGCGACACGCCACACGCGCACCGCTTCCGGCATGATCCGCTCGAGCCCCTGCACGAGCGCCTGCGCATCGGCCGGGATCGGCGGCACCTCGCCGGCGTCGGCATTCATCGGCTCTTCCAGCAGCAACAGCGTGAAGCAGGCCGGATCGTGAAGATCGTATAGCCGCGCCGTACCGGGCGCGCGACCGAGCGGCCCGTCGAGCACGTGTACGAGTGCGTCGGGCGCCCGCTCGCCCGCGCGCGGGCCGCCGTCGAGCACGCGCTCGAGCGTGAGTGGACTCTTCCGGTATTGCACGCCGAGCTCGCTGACCGTGCGCCTGACCGCGTCGCGCATCGGCCCGAACGACGCCAGCAGCGGCACGACGTGATCACGCAGCAGCTTCATCGCGCCGCGCTCGGCTTCGACGATCTGCGTGACGAAACCGGTCTGCCGCAATACGTCCCGCTCGATCGGGTGGCGCTCCGCGTGATACGTGTCGAGCAATCGCTCGGGCGCGCCTGCGCCGAGGACGCGGGCGAGCTTCCAGCCCAGGTTGAACGCCTCCTGGATGCCGGTGTTCATGCCCTGCGCGCCGGCCGGGCTGTGGACGTGCGCGGCGTCGCCCGCGAAGAACACGCGGCCGTGACGCAGCCGGTCGACCATCCGGCTGTGCAGGTGGAAATAGGACGACCACGCGAGATCGCTCGGCGAGATCGATGCGCCGACGCGCGCACGGATGATCGCGTCGCATTCGTCGAGCGACGGCGCCGGCGCGTCGGGCGACGCGTCGCTGCGGGGCGGCCGGTCCGCGACGAGCCGGTAACGGCCGCCTCCCATCGGAAACAGGCCCGCGATGCCGGCGGGTGTCGTGAACAGATGAATCTCTTCGTCCGGCCAGTCGGGTATCGCCGCGAAATCGGCCAGCAGGAAAGTCTGTTCGAACGCATGCCCGGCAAAGCCCAGGCCGAGCAGATGCCTCACCGTGCTGTGCGCGCCGTCGGCGGCAATCAGGTACGAGGGAGCGAACGACTCGTCGCGGCCGTCGGCGCGGCGCAGCGTCACGTCGAGCGACGTGCCGCCCGCATCGCAGCCGGTCAGCACCGTCCCGCGTTCAACGCTCACGCCCATGCCGGCCAGGTGCTCGGCGAGCAGCCGCTCGGTAACGCTCTGGTCGAGAAACATCAGATACGGATAGCGCGTTCGCAGCGGATCGAAATCGAGCCGTGCGATCACGCGGCCGTCGGCGTGCAGCTCGGCCGCATGCGCGCGATGACCGAGCGCGAGAAACGGCTCGACCGCGCGATGCTGCTCCAGCAGTTCGAGCGTGCGCGCCTGGATGCCGATCGCACGCGAAAACGGCGCGGGCGCGACGAGACGATCGATGATGCGCACCGGCACGCGGGCCCGTGCGAGGCTCATCGCCGCGGCGAGGCCGGTAGGCCCCGCGCCGACGATCAGCACGGGCGGGATATCAGGCAGTGTGTCAGCCATGAGAACCTCGATGACACGCGACTCTGCAAGTCTACGCCGCTCCGCGTCACGGGGCCATATGCCGACCGGCCGATACGCGGCCGCGCCGCGCGGTGTGGGAAAATACGCGCTTTCCGCCAGTTTTCGCGTCATGGATTCCGCATTCGACCAGGCGTACGCCGCGCACCGTGCCGGCCGCCTCGCCGAGGCCGAGCACGGCTATCGCAACGCGCTCGCCTCCAACCCCGCCGATGCCGATGCGCTGCACCTGTTCGGCGTGCTGCGGCACCAGCAGGGCCAGCACGCCGAGGCGGCCGATCTCGTCGGCCGCGCCGTCGCGCTGCGTCCGGACGATGCCGCGCTGCAGCTCAATCTCGGCAACGCGCTGAAAGCGCTCGGCCGGCTCGACGAAGCGATCGACCGCTTTCGCAACGCGCTGACGCTCGCGCCCGAATTTCCGCTCGCGCACTACAACCTCGGCAACGCGTATGCGGCACTGCAGCGTCACGACGATGCGATCGACGCCTTCGGTCGTGCGCTGCGGCTCACGCCCGACGACGCGTCGATCCACAACAATCTCGGCAACGCGCTGAACGCGCTCGGCCGCCACGACGACGCGCTCGCCGCGTTCGGTCGCGCACTCGAGCTCCGGCCCGGGCATGCGGGTGCGCACAACAACCTCGCGATGGCGCTGAGCGCGATGGGTCGCGCCGACGAGGCGATCACGCACTTCCAGGCCGCGATCGCCGCGCAGCCGCGGTTCGTCGCCGCGCATTTCAATCTCGGCAACACGCTCGACGCGGTCGGCCGGCATGCCGAGGCAGCCGCGGCATTCGAAGCCGCGCTCGCGCTGCACCCGCCGTTTCCGCTCGCGCTGTTCGGGCTCGCGAATGCGCTCTGCGCGCAGGCGCGCCACCGCGACGCGCTGCCCTACTACGAGCGTGCCGTCGGGCTCGATCCGTCGTTCGGGCTCGCATGGCTGAATCTTGGCAACGCGCATCACGCGCTCGGCGCGCACGAGATGGCGCTGCGTGCTTTCGACCAGGCGCTGCGGGTCGCGCCCGATCTCACGCTCGCGCGGCTGCACCGCGCGGTCACGCTGCTGACGCTGCGCGACTTCACGCGCGGCCTGCCCGCCTACGAAGCGCGCCACGAGACGCCCGGCGCGACACCGCTCGGCGCGCTGCCGCGCTGGCACGGCGAGCCGATCGCGTCGCGCACGCTGCTGATCCGCGCGGAACAGGGGTTCGGCGACACGCTGCAGTTCGTCCGCTTCGTGCCGCTGGCCCGCGCACGCTGCGCGCGCGTGGTGCTCGAAGTCCAGCCGGAACTCGTCGCGCTGCTGACGCCGGCCGCATCGCGCTGGCGCGTGACGCTCGTCCCGCAAGGCGCCGCGAAGCCGCCTGCCGCGGACGTCGCGTGCACGCTGATGAGCCTGCCGTTCCTGCTCGGGCTGCAGCCGGACGACATCGTCGGCTCGCGCTACCTCGACGCACCCGACGGCGCCCGGCGACGCTTTCGCGGTTCGCTCGGCGGGCAATCGAAGCGCAAGTTCGGCCTGGCATGGTCGGGGCGCCGGCAGGCGCAGGAAAACCGCTCGATGCCGTTCGACGCGCTCGCGCCGCTGCTCGCGCTGCCGGACATCGACTGGATCGTGCTGCAGCCCGCGCTCGACGACGACGAACGGGCGCGCGTCGACGCGCATCCGCGCGTGCATCGTCTCGACGGCCGGCTGAACGACTTTGCCGATACGGCCGCGCTGATCGAGCGCCTGGACGGCGTCGTCACGATCGACACGGCGGTCGCGCACCTCGCGGGCGCGCTCGGCAAGCCGCTGTGGGTCATGCTGCCGTTCGCGGCCGACTGGCGCTGGTTCACCGGCGACGACTGTCCGTGGTATCCGCGAGCCAGGATCGCCCGCCAGCCGGCCCCGGGCGCGTGGCGCGACGTGGCGGCCTCGGTGGCCGACATGCTGCGCAACGCATGACCGCAAGCGAAAAAGGGAGCGCATCGCGCTCCCTTTTCGATGTGATGCGCGGCCGACACCGCGCGATATACCGGCCGCCGTCAGGCTGACTTGTACTGGTTGCGCGCATCGGCCGTGCGATACAGCACGAGCGTCGCGATCAGGCCGCAGATCGCGGCCACGCTCAGCCACAGCCCCGGCGCCGCCTTGTTGCCCGTCTGGTGGATCAGCAGCGTCGAGATCGCCGGCGTGAAGCCGCCGATCGTCGTGGCCAGGCTGTACGCGAGCGAGAAGCCGGCCGTCCGCACGTCGGCCGGCATCACTTCGGTCAGCGCGACGACCATCGCGCCGTTGTACGACGCGTACAGGAACGACAGCCACAGCTCGACCGCGAGCAGCCGCAGGAACGACGGATCGCCGACGAGCCACAGCACGGCCGGATAAGCCGACACCAGCGTCAGCACGGTGAAGGCGATCAGCACCGGGCGGCGACCGATGCGGTCGGACAGCGCGCCGGACAGCGGCAGCCACACGAGATTCGAGATCCCGACGCAAACGGTCACGACGAGCGCGTCGAGCGACGACAGGTGCAGCACTTCCTTGCCGAAGGTCGGCGTGTAGGCGGTAATCATGTAGAACGACACCGTCGTCATGATCACCATCCCCATGCCGGCCACCACGACACCCCAGTTGTCGAGCATCGAGCGCATGATCTCGCCCATCGTCGGCCGGTGACGCTTCGCAAGAAACTCGTCGGTCTCCTTCAGCGACCGGCGGATCAGGAACAGGAACGGCACGATCAGGCAGCCGATCAGGAACGGAATGCGCCAGCCCCACGCGGTCATTTCCTCGACCGGCAGCGCGCGGTTCAGCACGACACCGACGAACGCGGCGAACACGACGGCCACCTGCTGGCTGCCCGACTGCCACGACGTATAGAACCCCTTGTGGCCCTTCGTCGCGATCTCCGACAGGTAGACCGACACGCCGCCGAGCTCGACGCCCGCCGAGAAGCCCTGCAACAACCGGCCGAGCAGCACGAGCACCGGCGCGAGCACGCCGATCGTCGCGTAGCCCGGGATCGCAGCCACGGTGAGCGTGCCGATCGCCATCAGCCCGAGCGTCAGGATCAGCCCCTTGCGGCGGCCGTGATGATCGATGTACGCGCCGAGCACGATCGCACCGACCGGGCGCATCAGGAAACCCGCGCCGAATACCGACAGCGACAGCATCAGCGACGCGAACGCGTTGCCGCTCGGAAAGTACGTTTTCGCGATGGCCGACGCGTAATACCCGTAGACCATGAAGTCGTACATTTCCAGGAAGTTGCCGCTGACGACCCGGAAGACGGTGCGGACTTTCGATTCCTGCGCGATCGCAGGGGACGCTGTGGACATATTTTCTCGCTCAGCTCGGGTGGCGCGAATACCGCGCCGCCGCATGAATCCGACGATGCGCGACGCGCAGGGTGAGCCCCGCGCGCCCGGGCATCGCTGCCCGCCGGCGGCACGGCGCGTAACGGCGCGCCGCCGGCATGATTCGCGAATCATGCCACGCCAGGCCGACATTTGCCTTGTGGTGCCCCTTGGCGCCCCTGTCACGACCGTCGCGGCATCCGCCTCGTACAAGTCGCCCCCAAAAAGGCACAAGAATCAGATTGATCTGATCGACCTGCCTTCGCCGGCTGACCACAATGTCACGATTTGCGACGACATTTCCGCGCCGCGCCGGCACGGTCGCCCGTGTCGCACGACGTACCCCTTTCATGATCCCATCGCCCCTCGTCCCGGTCGAAGGCGCGCTCGCCCGCCCTCGCATCAACCCGCTCGATCAGGTCCCGCCGTTCGGTCGCGAATGGCGATTTCTCGGTGCCCCCGGTGCACGGTCCAGCAAGAACTGCCTCGCGACACTGACGACGTCCTGCATCGACGTCGACTGGCCGCACTCCGCATGCCGGTGGCAACCGCTGCCGGCGACCGCGCTGCCGGCTTCGGGCGGGCTGCCTGCCCCGCCGGCTGCGGCCGCCGGCCGGCGCTTGCGCCATCGCCGCCCTCGTGACCGGCGCGCGATGTACGCGCTCTACTGGAGCATCGGCGCACTCGGCATCATCGGCTGGCTGATCGGCACGTACGACCCGCCCGCGGGCTTCGGTCCCGCGTATGCGATTCAAGCGACCGGCGGTATGGCCGATCACGTCACGACGTCGACCGGCACCATACATATGGCCGCGACTCACCCGGCCACCTCGACGAACGCCGTGCCGCAGCGCAAGGTCGCGGCGCCTGTCGCGAACACGATGAAAACGCCGCCCGCCACGCACCGCGCCCCGCTTCGCCCCCCATCGCTTCATCCGCAAACGGCGTCCGACATGCGGCACGGCGCGCCTGCGTCGCCCCGTCGGGCAACCGGCCAGCGCACGATGCCGGCACCGGCCCACACACCGGTCGTGCCGCGACTCGCCGCACATCCGCCGACCCAGCGTGCGCCGCTCCAGCGCGCTGCGACCAACACCGGCACACACGATCGGCTCGCTCCACCGCCGCGCACGGCAGACACGCGCGATACACGCGACTCACTCGACGATCCGGCCACGCTGATCGCCATGGCGAACGCGCTGCGCGCCACGCAGCCGGCCCGCCCGGCGCACCCGAGCGTGGCCGGTTTCGACTGGACGTCGCAACTGTCGCACCGTCGCGTGACCGACGTGCCGGACGCGTTCGCGCACTGACGCCCGCGCAATAAAAAACCCGGCGAAGATCGCTTCGCCGGGTTTTCGTTCGTCTCGCTCCGTCCGTTCGACGAATCGTTACTTGTGCGCGGGCAGCCCCGTCTCGTTCTGTCTCTCGAGTTGCCGCACCTGCTCCTGCAGATCGCGCAACTGCAACTGCGCAGCCCGCTTCTCGACCTGCAGCGCCTGGGCCTGCTCCTGCGCCGACCGCTGCCGCTGCGCGACTTCGGCCTGCTGGCTGCGCGCGACGCTCAGGTCGGCCTGCAACTGCTGCGCACGATTCGCCTGCAGCGCGATCACGCGTTCGAGAAATGCCTTCTGCGCCTGCAGCTCGGTCCGGCGGATCTCGATATCGGCGAGCTGCGCGGTCTGCTGGACGAAGTTCGCGTACACCATCTCCGCGCGATTCTTTTCCTGCGAGCGGATCACGCGCCACAGATTCTTGTCCTGGAACAGCGCGACGTAATACGTCATCTCGCGCGGATCGAACATCAGGCTCGCGCCGTAGCTGCCGTTGTACGTAGTACGCATCTCGACGATCCGGCCGTCGTGCAGCATCTGCGTCAGCTCGGCGACGTTGCCTTGCGCGGCGGCGTCCGTCTCGGCCGCGGCCGATGCCGCAGGCGACGCGCTGCCGCTCAGGCTCGTGACCGCCGGACGCGTACCGGCGACGGGGGCGGTTGCCTCGGCGGACCAGGCCGTGCCCGCTTGCGCGCAGGCAACCAGTGCAACGATCCACGTTGCGCATCGTGCAGGGGAAAAGTTTCGGAAAGCCAACGTCAGACTCCGGCGAACGAATCGGAACTCGCGATTATCGTTCAAAACGAAACGGCCGCATCTCGAATTTATCGAGACGCGGCCGGCCTTCGTCCAACACGGAAAATTCGGCGTGCTACAGGCGCGTTTCGCGCGCCGCGCGCAGGAACGCATCGAGCAGCGGCGTGCAGTCGAGCAGTTCGGAGCCGCCTGCGCGATGGAACTCCGGATGCCACTGCACGCCGACGACGAACGGCGAACGCCGATGGCGAATGCCTTCGATGATCCCGTCGCCGGCCGACACGGCCTCGATGTTCAAATCGCGGCCGAGATCGCGGATCGCCTGGTGGTGAATCGAGTTGACGATCGCCTCGCTGCGCCCCGGGAACATGCTCGCGAGCGTCGACGAATCGGGAAAGCGGATCGCGTGACGATGCTGGTCGTAATGCTCGCTCACGTGCGCATTCGCGGTCGGCACGTCGGTGGCGATGTCCTGGTACAGCGAGCCGCCGAACGCGACGTTGATCAGCTGGCAGCCGCGACACACGCCGAGCACGGGTTTGCCGGACTCGACGAATTCGTGCAGCAGCTCGAGCTCGTACATGTCGCGCACGCGATCGCCCGGCCATTCGGGACGCGCGTCCGACGCCGCGTAGGTCTGCGGGGATACGTCGGCGCCGCCTTGCAGCAGCAGGCCATCGAGATGCTTCGCGTAATCGCGCAGGCGGATGTTGCTCGGATGGATCATGCCTTGATGGCCGACGGTCGGAATCATGAACACGAGCACGTCGCGCGACATCACCCAGTGGGCGATCGATTCCTCGAGATACTGCAGCGTCTTGCCGCGCAGCCCCTTCGCGCCCGGCTCCGGATGGAAGATCCGCGCCGACACGCCGATGCGCAACGTGCGCTGGGTGATGCGCTGGCCGGCGCGATCGAACAGCCGCCGCGCTCGCGCCGCGACGATCCGGCCGAACACCGACCACGGTGTGTCGCTCTGCTTCAGGTAGGCCGGCGGCGCATTCTGCGCGCTCGCGG